>JBNAVS010000022.1:0-7737 GCA_049700235.1 Microgenomates group bacterium | reverse complement strand
TCAAAGAAAGCACCACCAACATTCCCCAGCCAAAAGCCTCTTTTATCCCCTCAACTGCCCCCCGAAATGGCATTTGCCAAAAAGGATATTTAACAATTTCAATATCAGAAACAACTACCCCCAGCGGCCCTTCACCTTCCGGTGGGTTTTCCCTTGGGGCAAGCCAAAAAAGCAAATTGCCATCCTGACAGCTAAAGCCGGCGCCACCCAAAACTTTTTCCAAACAGGGATTGTCTTTTTCCCGGCCAACTAAAAGCTTTATTTCCTTCCCCTTTTTCTCCTCGATTAACTTAGTAAACTTAGTCAACTCGGTTAACTTTTGGTCATCTACTGCCAAAATCACATCCCCTTCTTTCAAGCCAAATTTTTGGGCCGGCGAGCCAGGGGCAATGCCAACAATTTTTATTTTATCTGTTTTTTGGGGAATACCAGAAATTGAATAAATAATGCTAAAAACAACCACTCCCAACAAAAAATTTGCCAAAACCCCAGCCAAAATTACCGCTGTTCTTGCTTTTTTTGATTTTCCCAAAAAGCTTTGCTTAAACGCTTTGCCGGTTACCAACTTCCCTTCTGCCGGGTCACCAAAAAGCCTAACAAATCCCCCAAAAGGCACGGCATTAAGCGAATACTCGGTTTCCCCAATTTTTTTTGCCCAAATCCTCGGTGGATAGCCAAAACCAAATTCTTCAACTTTTATCCCTGCCTTTTTCGCCGCCAAAAGATGGCCGAATTCATGGACCAAAACTAAAACCGATAAAATGAAGAAAAAAGTAAGGGTTGTTAAAAGCATAGTTTATTCAATAGTTAATTCGGTTGTGTATTCCAAATTGTATCAACCATCGTATCAACCATTGTATTAACTATCGTACCCCCATCAACTCCTCCTCTTTTACCCTCCCAATCTCTTGGATTTTTTGATTAAACTCATCGGTGATTTTTTGGAGTTCCTGGGTGGAACGAAATTCTTCATCTTCGGTAATTTCTTTCGCTTGAGCTTTAGCCCGAATTTCTCTTAATTTTTCTCCCCTCGCCTGGCGAATCATAATCCGGGCTGCTTCCAATTTTTGTCCTAAAAGCTTTACAAATTCCCTTCTTCTTTCTTCAGTTAAGGGAGGAATCTTTAAACGAATAATATTGCCATCAACCGCTGGATAAAGACCCAAATCTTTGTGAGCAACAATCGCTTCAACAATATTTTTTAAAATCGTTAAATCAAAAGGGGTAACTACCAGTTGGTTTGGGTCAGGAGCAGAAATTGTTGCCAGCTCCACCAAAGGCATTTTAGTCCCATAAGCCTCAACCTGAATTTTTTCGACCATCGCCGGATTTGCTCTCCCTGCCCGAAGAGTCAGCAAATCATCCCTAAGCATTTGCAGCACCTTTTCCATTTTCTGGCGGGTGTCAGTAAATTCCATCAATTTTTATTATACCATTCTTTTGAAACCCAAAACACTTTGAGCTAAATCCCCCCGATAAATCTGGCTACGGGAGTCCAAGGAGCTAACTCTAACACACCCCTCCTGACCGTTGGCTTCAAAAAAAGTACCATAAGGAGACCAAACAATCATTCCTACATGATCCGCCTTTCCCCGCTCCCCAAAAAAGACCAAATCCCCAGGGAGATGGGATTCTTCAGGAGGTAAAAGTCGACCAGCGCTTTGCCATTGCTCATTTGCTGTCCGGGGAATCTCTATTCCTGCCTGGCGGTAAGCTGCGCAAACTAAACCAGAACAATCCCAAGAATCAGGGCCTTCTCCTCCCCATAAATAAGGCTTCCCCCATTGCTGGGTAGCAAATTCAATTGCCCTAAGTCTGGTTTCATTTCCAAAAACTTGAGCTGCGTTTTTTAGCAACCCACTCCCACCCGCCTTGACCCACTTTTGATAGGTAGCACTTTCCCTTAGATTTGTTTCTTCCCACATTCCCATAACCCATCTCAAATAGCTTTTTCCCTCAGGGGGAATTGTCCCCCGCCTGACATTTCCCGGGCCGGCATTGTAAGCTAAAATAGCATTCTCCCAACTCCCAAATTCTTGGTATTGCCGAACAAGATAACCAACCCCTGCCCTAATATTTGTTTCCGGGTCAAAAAGGTTTTCGTGGGGAGCATTATACTGCATAACCTGCATTAAACCTATTGCCCCTGAACCACTCACCGCGGAAAAAGCTCCTCCGCTTTCACAAAGAACCATCACCGCCACTAAATTTGGGTCAACCTGATATTCCTCGGCAACTTTTTTAATTTCCGAGCTCCAGCGCAAAACCGTTTTCGGCATCCAGGGAATAGGCAACCTTTCTGTGAATGTGACAACTTCCGTTCGTTTGACTTCTTCTTGGAAAACTTCTTCTGGTAATAACTTTTTCAATTCTTTCAAAAGTTTTGCCCTCACAACATATATTCCTCCCCCAAGCAAAACCATTTTGATAAACCTTCTTCTTGTCATTCCTCCTGTCGGTAAGGATCTTGTCAGTAAGGAAGGAGTTTCTTGAATTTCTTTTTCTCCAGGAAAATATCTTTCAGGAAAATATCTTTCAGGAAAATATCTTTCGCTCATTTTCTCCTCCGGGCTTCGATTTTCTCTTCGATTTTTTCTATTGCTTTTTCCGCCAATTCCCTAGTAAACTGCCCTAAATAAAAGCCACTATTCCAAATCAAGTGCATAGCTTTTCCAAACACTAAACCAATTGTAAAAGAAATCGCTCTAGTCCCTTCGACCAACCGTCTAGTTAATTGCCCGGCTTGCTTGGGTAAGGTTTCTCGTCTTTCCTCTGCTTCTCTCATAAGATAAGGGTAAACCTCCAAAAACCTTTCGGCCCGAGCTTGAGCCTCTTGAATTTCGGCTGCTCTCCTTTGTCCTCTTCTTATCACCCTTCTCTTTTGCCACTCAGCTCTCCTCTTTAGCGCTTTGGTTTGCCAATTAATCTTTTTTTCCTCCAAAAAATGCCCAACTCTTATAACCCCTCTTTTAATTCTTGGTTTTAAGGCTTTTTCGGCCCGAGGAAGTTGTTTTTTAAGCTCGGATTGAAGAAGTTGGTGATAAAGGTCATAAATGGTGGGTTCTCTATCTGGAGACACTTTCCCTTCCTCCTTTTTTCTCTTCCTTTTTTCCTTCTCTTAAACCGGTGACAAACGCCCCTCCGGCAATTGACACGAAGAAAATCCAAAGCCCGGTCTCAACAGGAAGTCCATAACCCAAAACGGCAATTAAGCCTCCCACTGCCCCGACTACGCCGGCACCAGCCACCCAAGGATGCTCTTTTGTTTCCTCAACTATTCCTTTGGCAAATCCACCGACCACGGCCGGGGGAAATCCGCTGAGCACTCTTAATACTTCACGCACGACTACAGCACCGGTAGCCGTTTTCACTGCTCGAAGGTCTCTCTCTCCTTCTTGTGCCCTTTTTAAAGCAGGAGCCACTTCACTATAACGCTCAGCTAATTCTCCTTCTACCTCTATCCTTAATCCTTCAACTTTTAGTCGAGTCTGTTGTCTAGCCAAGTCTAAGGCCCTTCGGTTTTCTTCTCGTTCAAGTTCTAAAGCAGCCTTTTGTCTTTCAATTGTCCTGGCGACATTTCCGTCAACTATTTCATGAGCTCTAGTTTGAACGTCTGATACAGCGACCGCAAGCGGTAGGTAAACTTTTTCCAGGGCTATTTCCATACCACGAGCCGAGGTAATCGGCCATCGTTGGTCTTCGGGTACATTTTCTTCTTCATAATATGCCTTAAGACCTTCTTGAAGTAGCTGGAGCCAGTTAACGCGAGTTCCTAGAAGCCTCTCTAAACTTTCCTCTATCGCCCTTATTTGTCTTTGCAAGGCCTGACTTCTTGCTTCATCACTTTCACTTCTTAAGATTGCTAATACAAGCTCCATTCTCTCTCTAACGCCATCAACAATCATTTGACGCGTCTCCTCATCATCGCTTACAGCCCTAACGGCATGAACCTTACCAAGCACCTGCCCTACCCAAGGAATAGGGGAAGGTTTTTTTTCCTCCGACACCAAGACCCCTGGTTTGACAGGAGGATAAATTACCCCGCTTTCTGGAGAAATTTCTCTTTCTGGTAAAACAACATTTAGGGCCTCAAGGAAATGTGAAGGATTCTCCTCAAGATCAAGCCCCCTTTCCTCAGCCACCCTTTGAAGAAGCTCTTTCCCTTCTGGAGTAAGTCTTTCTCGGAAGAATCTATTTACTTCCTCAACAGAAGTTTCTTCTAGTCTTCCCCACCTTTTGAGAGTTCCCCAGCCTTCCGGGTCCTGCTTTGGGTTAATTGGATTAAGAAGACCCCTCTTCTCAAGCCATCTTAACAGAGTGTTTATTTCTTGCCAACGAACCATCGGCTCTCCACCACTTCCTCGACTCTCTATGTGTGGGGGTGTAAGAATTTCTGGTGAAACCATAAAAACCCTCTTTCTGAGGGCAGGTAGATTCTTAATACCACATTTTTAGATCTTTGTCAAGTCTTTACTCCAAGTTCACATCTAAAAATTCGCCTAACAACAATGTTTTCCCCGAGTTTGGCAATTGTTTGGGCGATCAAATCGCCAATGGTTATTTTTTCATCCCGAATCCAAGGTTGTTTTAAAAGTTCGGCAACATTTTTCGGGCTCATCGCCGCAACCTGCAAAGCCAACTCATGGGCTAGTTTTTTGAACTCCTCGTTTCTGGCGACAAAATCGGTTTCGCAAGCCAATTCCACCACCGAAGCAATCCGGCTGTCTGGATGGACATAAGCCTCAACCAGTCCTGCCTCAGCCTGGCGGCCGGCTTTCTTCCTTGCTGAGGCAATTCCCTTTTTCCTTAGCCATTCTTCGGCCTTTTTTAAATCGCCACCGCATTCTTCCAAAGCCTGGCGACAATCCATAACACCGGCCTTGGTTTTCTCACGAAGCTGTTTAATTTGTTCAAGAGTGACTCTGTTCATAAATACTTGATTTTTAAAATCTCAAAACTCAAATCTCAAATGTCAAATCTAAATCCTTAAATCTAAAATCTTTTAAAGTTTTAACATTTAAGTTTTAGTTTTGAGTTTCGCCATTTGCCATTTGAGATTTAATTATTCCTTGCTTTTCTTTTCAAATATTTCTTTTCCCTCTTTCACCGCCTCTCCGATTTTTTCAACAATAAATTTTATCGACCCAACGGCATCATCATTTCCGGGAATTACCCAATCAGCCCAATCAGGATCAGAATCGGAATCAACCAAGGCGATTACTGGCACTTCTTTCTTTTTTGCCTCCCTTACTGCCGCTTCTTCTTTTTTAACATCGACAACAAAAAGAACCTCCGGCCTATCATCCAAACCAACCAATCCTCCATAAAACTTTTCTAACCTGGCAATTTCCCTATCCAACAAAAGCTGCTCTTTTTTGGTATATTTTTTATACTCTCCTTTTTTCCTCTTCTCAGTCATCTCGATTAACTTGTCGATACTTTTTTTTATTTGCTCCCAATTGGTAATCGTTCCCCCAATCCAGCGCTCATTTATATAAGGGACGCCAATTTTTTTGGCAACTTCCTCAATTATCGCCCGGACTTGTCTTTTTGTTCCCACAAAAACGATTCGTTTACCTTGGACGGCGGAAGTTTTGGCAAAGGCGGCCGCTGCCTCCAAACCTTCTTTTGTTTTTACCAAATCAAAAATATGAACCCCATCGCGAACATCATATAAATAGGGTCTCATCTTTGGATTCCACCGCCGGGCTTGATGCCCAAAATGACATCCGGCTTCCAACAAGTCCTTGAGGGTAATTTCTGATTTTTTTTGTTTGGTTTCTTTCTTGGCTTTCGCCATTTGAGTAATTGGATTTTAACAGGGAAAGCCTTCAAAAGCAAGAGCCGCCTCAAATAAATTCTCCAATAAGGAAACTACCGTTAGCGGGCCGACTCCGCCGGGAACAGGAGTAATAAAAGAGGCCCTGACTGCCGCCAAAGGATCAACATCACCAACTGGCGAACCAACATCAATCACCACCGCCCCTTTTTTAACCATCTCTTTTTTAATTAATTTTGGAACGCCGGTAGCGGAAATTAGCAAATCAGCCTGGGAGGTAAACTCGGCCAAATTTTTTGTTTTCCGCCGGCAAATTGTCACCGTCGCCCCCAAATTTGAAAGGTGCAAAGCCAAAGGTTTACCAACAATATTACTCGCTCCCACCACACAAACTTTTATTCCCTTTAAATTCGCAATTTGATAATTTGATAACTTGATAATTTCCAAAATCGCCTTAACTGTGGCCGGCAAAAACCGCGGCGCCCCCATCGCCAGCAAACCAAGATTTTGGGGAGTTAAACAATCTATATCTTTGGTGGGGATAATCGTCTCTAAAATTCGCAATTCGTAATCTGCAATTGGACAATTCTTGGGCAACGGCAATTGAATCATAATCCCCTGAACTTTTTTGTCCTCGTTTTTCTCCTTGATTAACTCGATTAACTCGGCTGGCTTGGTTAACTTGATTAACTCAATCTTCTCAAATTCAATCCCTACCCTTTTGGCAGCCGCCGCTTTTTGCCGCAGATAAATCTTCGAAGCCGAATCCTCACCAACCATTATCGCCACCAATTTTGGGGTGATTCCGGTGCGTTTTTTAAATTCAGCCACTTTTTTGGCTAAAACTTTTTCCTTTTTTGCCGCCAATTTTTTGCCATCAAAAACCACCATCATTCATCTCTCCCTCTGTATTAATGAATTAAATCATTAATACAAATGGTTTTGGTATCGATGAAGCGAATCATCGAATCGGAAAACTTAAAAGAAATTTTCTAATCTCCCCTTCGATTTTTGCCAAAATTTTTTTTTGGTTGTAGTTTTTCAAAGCCTGAGCGATCCAAAAGGCGATTTTCTTCATCTCTTTCTCTTTCGTCCCTCGGGTAGTTACCGCCGGCGTTCCCAAGCGGATTCCTGAAGGCCGAAATGGCGGAGCCGGATCGTGGGGAATTGAATTGGCATTAACCACAATTCCCGCCTCCTCCAAGACAACCGCCGCTTCTTTTCCCCCAATTTTTTTATTTCGCAAATCAACCAAAACTAAATGATTATCTGTTCCCCCGCTTACCAAATCAAATCCATATTTTTTAAGCTCCCCACCCAAAACTTTAGCGTTTTTCACCACCTGCCGGGCATATTTTTTAAATTCAGGTCGGCTTGCCTCCCCTAAAGCGACAGCGATCGCGGCAATATTATTTTCGTGGGGTCCTCCTTGAAGCCCGGGAAAAACCCAGCGGTCAATTTTTTCTCCTAATTTTGGATCCTTTTTAAGGCCTTTTTTTGTTACCATAATTATCGCCCCCCGCGGCCCCCGTAAGGTTTTATGAGTTGTTGTTGTTATTACATCAGCAAAGGGCGCAGGCGAGGGGTAAACTCCCCCAACAACCAAACCGGCATAATGAGCAATATCGGCGACCAACCAGGCACCTACTTCCTCGGCAATTTTTCCAAATTTTTCCCAATCAAAAATCCGGGGATAGGCAGTTGCCCCACACCAGATAAGAGAGGGGTGATGTTTTTTGGCTAAACTTTTAATCTCCTCATAATCCAACAGGCCGTTTTTAGCCACTCCATAACTTACAACCTTAAAAAATTTTCCAGAAAAATTCACCGCTGCTCCATGAGTTAGATGGCCGCCTGCCCGCAACTCCATTCCCATCACCGTTTCTCCGGGATTTGCCAAAGCAAAACAAACCGCCATATTTGCCGGAGAACCGGAATAAGGCTGGACATTGGCATGG
>JBNAVS010000021.1:0-8168 GCA_049700235.1 Microgenomates group bacterium | reverse complement strand
TATTTTTCATTTGAGCGTTGGTGTGAATGCCGCTTCCGGCAAAGCGACGGGTTTGAATTTTTCTAGCCGCAACAACCCTTTTTCTAATTTCAGCTGAGCCTTCTTGCTTAGGTTGATTTTGAGGTCTGCCCGTCGGTGAGGTGGGAATTAGTTTTTCTATTTCTACTGCGGGAACATTAATATGAAGATCGATTCTGTCTAAAAGGGGGCCGGAAAGTTTTGATTGGTATTTAAGAATTTGCCGGGGAGTACAGCGGCATTCTTTTTTTGGATCTCCCAAAAAGCCGCAGGGGCAAGGGTTTGCTGCCGCCACTAAAGTAAATTGAGCCGGGAATTTGACTGAACCAGCAGCTCGAGAAATTACCACTACCCCATCTTCCATTGGTTGGCGCAAGGCTTCTAAAACCGAGCGGGGAAATTCTGGAAACTCGTCTAAAAACAAAACCCCACAATGGGCTAAAGAGATTTCCCCCGGATGAGGGGGGCTGCCGCCACCAATTAAACCAGCGCGGGAGGTAGTATGATGGGAAGAACGAAAAGGTCGGATTTTTATAAGTGAGCCGCCGGGGGGAATATTGCCGGTGACGGAATAGATTTTTGTAACCTCTAAACTTTCTTCTTCCGTTAAGGGGGGTAAAATTCCAGGAAGGGCGCGCGCAAGCATCGTTTTCCCCGCTCCCGGCGGACCCTGAAGAAGGATATTATGTCCTCCGGCAGCGGCAATTTCCAAGGCTCTTTTTGCTTGTTCCTGGCCTAAAATTTCCGAGAAATCAAATTCGGCTAAGTTTTCTTCCAAAGGAAGCATTTCTTCCTCAGATAAAGGAGAAAGTTTTTCGATCAACTTAAAACCACTTAGATGTCCCATAAGCTCCTCTAAAGAATTTACCGGATAGATATTGATTTTTTTGACCACTCTTGCTTCATTGGCCGAAGAGCGAGGGATAAAAAGGTTAGCAATCCCTAAATTTCTTGCCGTTAAAGCAAGAAGAAAAGCTCCTTTGGTATGACGGAGGGTTCCGTCTAAGGAAAGTTCGCCATAAAAAAATGATTTTTCTTGAGGTAGATTTATTAATCCTAAAGACGCCAAAATTCCCACCGCAATTGGTAAATCATAGCAAGAACCTTCTTTGGGAATATCTGCCGGGGCGAGATTAACAGTTATTTTTGCTTGGGGAAATTCCAAGCCAGAATTTATAATGGCGGTTTTGACTCTTTCTTTTGCCTCCTCAACTGATTTGTTTGGTAGACCAATAATACTAAATCCCGGAAAACCCTTTTTGGAGACATTAACTTCAACTTCTACAGGTATTGTTTCTAAACCAAAATGGGCAGCAGATAGGATTTTGGTTAACACTTGGTGCCGCCAGGGGGATTTGAACCCCCGATTTCCAGGTTGAGAACCTGGCGTCCTTGGCCGCTAGACGATGGCGGCTTGGCAGGCAGGGAACCTGATAGCCTAAGCCACTATCTTGAGGGAGCGATAATTCATATTATAACTTAAAAATACCCTATTGACAAACCTGGTCTTATAGATTATTATCCCAACATATAATTCTTCTAAAAGTTATCCCTTTTTGAAGAGGCGTAAGTTAATGGAGGAAATATGAGTTCAAATGGGGACAAAATTCTTTTAACGCTCCAAGGCTATGAGGCTCTTAAAAAAGAGTATCGGGAGCTTTTGGAGGTTAAACGTCCTAAAATTGTTGAAAGATTGGCTGATTCTCGTCAGGCAGGGGATTTGGCGGAAAATAGCGAATATAGCCAGGCTAAGGAAGAACTTTCTTTTATCGATGGCCGAATTGGTGAGTTAGAAGAGGTTTTAAAAAAAGCGGTGGTAATAAATAATACTCACAAAAGTTGCCCTCAGGTAGATTTAGGTTGTAAAGTAACGGTTGAAAATAGCCAAGGGACTCATGTTTTTTGGATAGTGGGAGAATGGGAGGCAAATCCTACCCAGAAAAAGATTTCTTATACCTCTCCTTTGGGAAAAAGTCTTTTAGGGAAAAAAGTTGGCGATAAGGTTGAGGTGGAGATTCCTGCAGGAAAAATAGTTTATACTATCCTTAAAATTGAATAAAATAATTTTGAGAACCAGCCGCGTTTATGGTAAACTCCATATAAATGGCTTTACCTATTGATCAGTTAAGAAAAATTCGTTTAGAAAAACTGAGAAAAATTAAAGACTTAGGGATTGACCCTTTTCCTCCGCGTTGTCTTCGCCAACAAACAACCCTTGAGGCTTTAAAAATGATTGGTAAAAAAGTTGCTGTTGCCGGAAGAATTATGGCAATTCGCGGTCATGGAGGGATTCAGTTTGCAGATTTATGTGATGAATCCGCCAAAATTCAGCTGGTTTTCAAAAAAAATCAATTATCAATTATCAATTATCAATTATCAATTTTATTGGATATTGGTGACTTTTTAGCCGCCCAAGGAGAGGTTTTCAAAACTAAAGCAGGGGAAATTTCTGTTTTGGTAGAAGATTTTCAGATTTTGGCAAAATCTCTTCGGCCCTTACCTTCAAAATGGTATGGCCTAAAAGACGTAGAAGAAAGATACCGGAAGCGCTATTTAGATTTGATAATGAACAGAAAAGTAAAAGAAACCTTTATTTTGAGGACAAAAATTATTTCCGCGGTTAGAGAATTTTTAGACAAACAGGGCTTTTTAGAGGTAGAAACTCCAACATTGCAGGAAATTTATGGTGGAGCTGCTGCTCGACCCTTTATTACCCATCATAATGCTTTAGATTCCGATTTTTATCTTAAAATTTCCGATGAGCTTTATTTAAAAAGGCTAATCATTGGTGGTTTTGAGAAGGTTTATGAGATTGACAAAGATTTTCGTAATGAAGGGATAGATCGGATGCACAACCCTGAGTTTACAATGATGGAATGCTATTGGGCCTATGCAGATTATCATAATATGATGAAGCTTACTGAAGATCTTTTTAATTTTGTGGTGAAAAAAGTTTTGGGGACAACAAAAATTAATTTTGGTGAACATAAAATAGACTTTAAGCCTCCTTGGCGGCGGTTGACAATGAAAGAGGGACTAAAAGAATACGCTAAAGTTGATATTGATAAATTAACTGATGAGGAAATTAAAAATTTACTTAAAAAACATAATTTGATTGCTGAAGAAAAACCGACTTTAAGTGGGGTAGCCGCTGGCTTTAATCGAGGAGTGGCAATTGCTACTTTGTTTGAGCTTGTCGAGCCTCATTTAATTCAGCCAACTTTTGTGACCGATTTTCCAAAAGAAACAACCGCTTTATGCAAACCAAAACCCCAAGATCCAAGTTTAATTGAAAGATTTGAGCCTTATATCGCTGGTTTTGAAGTGGGAAATGCCTATAGCGAATTGAATGATCCCCTACTTCAAAGGGAATTTTTCCAGCAGCAGGTAAAAGCAGCAAAATCTGGAGATGAAGAGGCTCATCCAATGGACGAGCAATTTTTAGAGGCAATGGAGTACGGAATGCCGCCAACTGGCGGTTTGGGAATAGGAATAGATCGGATGGTAATGCTCCTTACAAATAATCAGAATATTCGCGATGTTATTTTATTTCCGACTTTAAAACCAAAAAGATGATTTCTCGTCAGCAAGCTTTGGATTTTTTAAACCAAAAGATTGAAAACAAAAATATTGTTAAACATATGTTAGCGGCCGAGGCCGTTATGGGTGGAATTTATGATTCTCTAAAAGAAAAAGGGGTAAAGGATTTAGGAGGAAGTAAAGAAGAATGGATGATGGCCGGGTTGCTTCATGACGGGGATTATTGTGAGGAAGTTCCGCCAGAAAGACAAGGAGTCCAGGTAACCCACTGGTTGTGTGAAAGAGGCTTTGAAATTCCTCGAAATGTTGCCCAAGCAATGGCGGCCCATAATTGGAAAAATACCGGAGTTGAACCAAAAACAAAAATGGATTGGGCGCTTTTTTGTGGAGATAGTCTAACCGGTTTGATTGTTGCCGCCACCTTGGTTTTACCCTCTAAAAAATTAGCCGATTTAACCGTCCAAAATGTTTTGAATCGTTTCAAAGAAAAATCCTTTGCCCGGGGGACAAGGAGAGAAGATATTGCTTTATGCGAGGAAAAATTAGGATTGAAGCTTGGGGAATTTATAAGAATTTGTTTAGAGTCGATGAAAAAGATTAGTAAAGAGTTGGGATTATAGTTTATAGGAGAGAGGATAAGAGTGATGAGTCAGAAGATTTCTTCGTATAAAGAGTTGAAATTTTGGCAAATAGCTAAGGAAGTTAGCCTTTCAATGGTAAAGTTGGCAAGAAATTTGCCAAATGAAAGAATTGCTTGGATTATTTCTGATCAAGTTTTAAGGTCAAGTTTTTCGATAGGTGCAAATATAGCTGAGGGATTTGGTAAATATAAAGGAAAGGAGTATAAAAGATTTATTCAAATGGCATTAGGATCATCTCGCGAAACTGAATACTGGTTAGAATTGTTAAAAGAGATCTATCCTAAATTTTCGGCTGAGATCAACACGATTTTAGGTTTAAATGAGCAAGTAATTAGGATGTTGATTGCAACCGTCAATTCTTTGACTCATCACTAGTTACTTTTATCTTATTATCTTAGACAATGTTGGATATAAATTTTATTCGCCAAAATCCGGAGAAAGTAAAAGAAGGGGTCAAAAAGAAAGGCTATGACCCGAAAATCGTTGATCGGGTTTTAAAGGTTGATGAAACTCGGCGGCAGCTGATTGGAGAGATTGAGAAATTGAGGGCAGAAAGGAATAAACTAGGGCCTAATGAGATTGAAAAAGGCAAAAAAATTAAAGAAACTTTGCGCCGGTTGGAGCCAGGTTTGCAGGCGATTGAGGAACAACTGAAAAATCTTTTATATGAAATTCCCAATTTGCCTTCAGATAAAGCACCAATCGGCAAAGACGAGTCGGAAAATATTGAATTGCGTCGCTGGGGAGAACCAAAAAAGTTCCCTTTCAAGCCCAAAGACCATCTTGAGTTGGGAAAATTGTTGGGGATTTTGGATTTTGAGGCGGGGGCAAAAGTGACTGGTTCGGGATTTTACTATTGGCAGGCCCAAGGGGCAATTTTGGAGTTAGCTTTGATTCATTACGCTTTTGATCTTTTGAGAAAAGAGGGCTTTGTTCCCATAATTACTCCTGATTTAGCTCGTTCTCGCTACTGGGTGGGAACTGGTTATTTGCCGAAAGGTCCGGAGGCGCAAACTTACACAATTGAAGGTGAGGATTTAGGATTAATTGCCACCGCCGAGGTGACTTTGGCGGGAAAACATGCTGACGAGATTATTCCCGAGGAAGATTTACCTTTAAAATATATTGGTTATTCTTGCTGTTTTCGCCGAGAAGCCGGGGCTTACGGGAAATATTCCAAAGGCCTTTATCGTGTCCATCAGTTTACTAAGGCAGAGATTTTTATTTATTGTTTGCCCGAGGAATCTCCCAAATGGCATGAATATATTTTGCAAATGGAAGAAAAAATTTATCAAAATTTGGGTTTGCCTTATCGGGTAGTGGAAATGTGTACCGGAGATTTGGGGGCAATGGCCGCCCGGAAATTTGATATTGAAGTTTGGATGCCGGGAAGAAATGAATATGGCGAAGTCACCTCTACCTCTAACTGCACTGATTATCAGGCGCGGAATTTAAACATAAAAGTTCGTCGCAAAAATGGTAAAACAGAATATCTTCATATGCTAAACGGCACAGCGATTGCTACTTCCCGAACCTCTTTGGCGATTTTAGAAAATTACCAGCAAAAAGACGGCTCGGTTTTAGTACCAAAAGTTTTACAAAAATACACCGGCTTTAGTAAAATCTCCCCGAAAAATGAAAGTTAAAAAATTAACGCCCAAAAATATTGTTTTAGGATTGCGCCAGGTTTTCTTTACTTTTTCTCAGATTGTTCGCCTGGTTTGGAAAGCGAATCCGAACTTGATAGTAGCGGTTTTCATTGTTAATATCTTGAGCGGGCTTCTGATTTTTCCGACCTTCTGGTTGGAAAAATTAACTATCGATGCTTTAGTGGAAAATATCGGTAATCCCCTTTGGCAGGAGGCGATTAAGGTGGTGGTGTGGTTATTTTTCTTCCGAATCACTATTGGGGTAATTCAATCAGGATTAATGAGGATTTCTGGCTTTCTCCAGTTTGCTGTGGCCCGAGTTTTTTCTGCCCACTTAGAGATTTTAATAGCGAGAAAAATTTCCGAGTTAGATATGGAAACAATAGACAATCCTGACTTTAAGGACCGTTTCAATAAAGTTGAACGAGAAAGCGGCCGGAGAGCCTGGGGATTAGCTTGGCCTTTGTCTAACATTCCCAATTATTTTTTCGGTTTGCTTTCCACCTTTTCTTTGATTTTCTTTTTTAAACCACTCCTGGCTTTGGCAATTTTCTTTTTAGCCATTCCGGAATTTTTCATTGATGCTAGATATACCAAACTGGAATATCAATTTGAGACAAAGGTTTCTCCTAAATATAGACTTTGGGGCTGGATGACCTGGTATTTGACTCCAGCAAAAAATCTTTTAGAGACTAAAATTTTAAAACTCCCTCCTTATTTTTTAAAAAGGCTCAAAGAAATTCAGGAGGAAATATTTACCGAAGGATTAAGAATTCGCCGGAGTAGAGAAACAGCCCATTTTTTAGCTTATCTTCCTCAAAATATTTTAATTTTCTTTTTAAGTGTTTATTTAGGTTTGTTAGTAATTTGGAAGAAAATTACTGTTGGCAGTGCCGAGATGTATTTACGAGCGACCTATTCTTTCCAACACAACCTAACTGGCTTAGTTGGCTCTTTTTTGGAACTTTATGAAAGTTATCTTTTTATTACTGATTTGGTTTGGTTTTTGAATTTAAAACCGACGATTTCTTCAGGAAAGAAAAATTTTCCTTCAGAGATTAAAAAAGGAGTTGAATTTCACAATGTTTGGTTTCGCTATAAAGAGAATCAACCTTGGGTTTTGCGAGGAATAAACCTTTTTATTCCCAGAAATACAAGTTTGGCGATTGTTGGGGAGAATGGGGCGGGTAAAACTACCTTAATTAAGCTTTTATGCCGGTTTTATGACCCCCAGAAAGGTGAGATTTTAATAGACGGAGTTAATTTAAAAGAATTTAGTCGTTCTGAGTTGTGGGAGAATTTAGCAGTGCTTTTTCAGGATTTTGAGAGATATCCTTTTACTGCCCGAGAATCAATTGGTTATGGAAGAATCGAGAAACTAACCAGAGTGGATCTAATTTCTCAATTTGCCAAAAAATCAGCTATTCATGATTACATTACCTCTTTGCCCTTAAAATACGAAAACCCTCTGGCGGTAGATTTTGAAAAGGGAGTTGCTCCTTCCTGGGGTCAGTGGCAGAGAATCGGACTTTCGCGAGTTTTGTTTAGAGGAGCAAAGATTATCATTTTAGATGAGCCAACATCTAATGTTGATGCTAAAGCGGAAGAGGAAATTTTTAAAAAAATTAGCCAGTTGGCTAAGGGGAAAATTTTGGTTTTAATTTCCCATCGTTTTTCCACTGTCCGTCGGGCGGATAAAATTGTGGTTTTGGACAAAGGGAAAATTGCTGAAGAAGGAACTCATCGAGAATTGATGAAGAAAAAAGGAATGTATGCCCAGCTTTTTGAACTTCAGGCCCGCAGCTACCGCTAGGTTGTGCTAAAATTAAAATATGGGTAAGAAAAAAAAGAAAGATATTGTTTATGCTTTCATTGATAGTCAAAATTTGAATTTAGGAGTAAGAAGTCAGGGATGGAGATTAGACTTTGAAAAATTTCGTCAGTATTTGATTACCAAATATCAAGTTAGCAAAACTTTTCTTTTCATAGGGTATGTTCAAGAAAACCAAGCGTTATATACATATTTACAATCGGTTGGCTATATTTGTATTTTTAAACCCACTCTTGAGTTAAAAAGGAACGAAGGAAAGACAAGGACTAAGGGTAATGTTGATGCGGAGCTGGTTTTACACGCAATGATTGAATATCCTAAATACGATAAGGCAATAATTGTGAGTGGAGATGGCGATTTTTACTGTTTAATCGAATATCTAGAAAAAAGGGGAAAACTTTTGAAGATTTTTGCTCCGAATAAAAAATATTCATCTTTGCTAAGAAAATTTGCGAAATACATTATTGTAGTTTCTCTTTTAAAAGAGAA
>JBNAVS010000020.1:0-8480 GCA_049700235.1 Microgenomates group bacterium | reverse complement strand
ACCAAGTTAACCAAGTTAATCGAGGAAATTGGTAAGCTTAGCGTCCTGGAGTTAGCGGATTTGGTCAAGGCTTTGGAGGAAAAATTTGGGGTTTCCCCAGCGGCAATGGTTGCCGCCCCTCAAACAGCACCGGCAGCAACCAGCCAGGCAACTTCCGCTCCTCAACAAGGACAAGCGCCTGAAGCCGCTCAAACAACTTTTAATGTTGTTTTAACCTCGGCTGGGGCAAACAAAATTGCCGTCATTAAAATGGTTCGCGAGGTAAATCAGAATTTGGGCTTAAAAGAAGCAAAAGATCTAGTTGAAAGCGCACCAAAAGAGGTTTTAACCGGAGTCAACAAACAAACGGCCGAAGAGGCAAAGAAAAAATTGGAAGAGGCCGGGGCAACAGTAGAGTTGAAATAGGGGCTTGACAAACTTCTTTATACTGTGATATTGTAGTTAGTAGAGAGACGTAAAACGTCCTAAATGGACACAGTATGATAAACCAAAAGAAAAAACCGCTGAAATTGGAAGACCTGCCTGATTTGTTGACTGTTCGCGAAGTGGCGGAGATTCTTCGGGTTTCTCCCCTAACGATTAAGCGCTGGGGTAAAAGAGGAAAGCTTCCGGCAATCCGCATCAACTCCCGCGGCGACCGAAGATACCGCAAAGAGGCAGTCTTATGGCTCTTGGGGATGCAGAGCAAGGGAGAATAAATTCTGCAGAAGATCAAAGGTTTTTTAAAAGCCATTCCAAAAGAGGAACAAATATTATTTTTTTCCCTTTAATTTTTCCTTCCCCTTCTTTGTCCCAGGTGATCACTAACAAATTATCACAATTTAGCTCCTGGCTTGCCTCAACTAAGGCTTTCTCTTCTCTTTCTTGAGTATCTAAATCTCCTGCTTGATAAAAGACCTGAATCAAAGCCTTAATTTTTAATCCTTCTTTTAAAACAAAATCTACTTCTTTTTTGTTTCTTGTTTTGTAGTAAAAAATGTTTTCGTTTGCCTTATATCCCCTTTTTAAAAGTTCTGTAAAAACTAAATTTTCCATGAGCTTACCGGAATTTGGAGAAAACTGGAATGATTTGGCAAAAATAAAGCCGTTATCCACCAAATAAATTTTTTTGGCCGTTTTAATCTGCTCTTTTAATTTAAAAGAAAACCTGTTTAAAACAAAAACCAAATATGCCTCCTCAAGATATTTTAAATAGTTTTGGAGGGTAGTTACACTTCGGAAATCCAAAATGTTTTTTAATTTGGTGAAACTGAATTCACCGGAGAAATTGCTTACTAAATACAAGGCCAGATCATAAATTTTTTGGGAAAATCTAACTTTATATCTTTTAACCACATCTTTCAAGAGAACTGCATCAAAAAGAGTGTCTAAATATGTCTTAGGGTCTAAATTTTTAACCACCACCTCGGGAAAACCTCCGTTTCTTAAATATTCATCTAAATAGCTTAAGATCTTGCCCTTTACCTCAGGCAGACCAATTTCCCCCCTTTTGGGTAAAAAATCTTTAGCCAGTAAATATTCCCGGAAATTAAAAGGAAAAATCTCCAAGGGAATATGCCTTCCAGTTAAACTTGTTGCTAATTCTTTACTTAAAAGCTTGGCATTGGAACCGGTCAAAATCAAATTGTATCCCCTTCTTTGGAGTTTGTTGACAAAAAGCTCCCAGTTTTTTAAATTCTGAATTTCGTCAAAAAGAAGAAATTTCGGTTGGGAATAAACTTCAAAAATTCCTTTAATAATTTCATCTGAGTTTTCAATCTTTAAAAGGCTTTCATCATCAAAATTTAAATAAGAAAAGTCTTTATTTTTCAAAAGGAGCATTGAAAAAACCGACTTTCCCGCTCTTCTTGGTCCGGTAATTACTTTTATCAGATCCGCCTCAAGAAATTTTTTAGCAAAATCAAGTTTTTCTCTTAAAACATAATCCTTGGAAAGAAAATTTTCCTTTTCTTTTTTATGTTGAAGAATTATATCTTTTATCCCAGCCATACTGAATAAACAATGTTATTTTTATCCACTACAATTAGAATAGTGAATAAAGCGGAGTTTGTCAAGATTACGGCGCCAGTTCCTGCCAGATATGGGGAGCAGACCAAAGTCCGGGATAGGAGTTGATAAGGAAATCCGGCCGGAAAACAAATTTTTCTGCCGGTTGGCTATTGTTTCCTAAAGAGCGTGAAAGATCAAACTCTTCGGCCACTACTCCACCATTAACTACCAGTTGGCTATCCGGACCTGGGTTGCTGGCAGGAGAGCTAAAAGTGCCATCGGTAATAAAAATACCAGCAATCTCTTCCACCTCGGGAGAAATTTCTATATCACCACTCACAATAAAAACTAAGGAGCTTCCCTGGGGAACTGTGATTCCTTCGTTGATAGTTAGTTTTCCCTCAATCAAGATAGCTGCCTTTCTTGAGGAAGGAAAAGCCCAATTATCATTGATAGTCACATCATCGGCAGAATAATAAACACCATCCCCGCTGATTTCACTTAAATCCCCATTAAAATTATCAATCGTTGGTGAACCCAAGAGCTGATAGAAATAGTTATAGGAATTTCTTTTTGCCTGAGAGTTTGCTAGCCAGTTTTTATCCTCCCCTGCCTGTCCTGAACCAAAATTTGGCTCGCTTGCTCCTGCCCAAGAAATCACTCCATTGTTGTTTGTCCCTTTCAAGGAAAAATAAGGCGAGGTGGCGGTTGAAGGAATTTGGCTATAGATTGTTCCTCCGGCATGAACATCCCCTTCTTTGGTTTGGAACCAGGGGTCTGGTCTTGGCCAAATATAAAATGGAAATGACAACCACCCACCTACACCACTAATAACAATAGTGCGAGGATTCTGATTTGCTGTACATCCCGTAAGATTAGTAGGCGCTACTTCCCACCCTAAAGGCGGAGAAATCTCCACAACAACCTGCTGCTGAGGGGCATCGACATTCGGCACATAACAAAAAAAGGAAGAAGGTGAAGTTTTTTCAGCAACACCGGAATAGTTACTTGTCCGACAGACCACATTCCAATTAGAATTGGAGGGTGCCTGGCTTCCACTACATTGATTGTTCGAAACTTCATAAACATTTCCTTCAATACCGCATTTTATAAGGCTAAACTGCCGCATTCGATGAAAATACCAGCTATTATTAATAAACAAGATATTAGAGGGATCAGTCTCTGCAATTTCATCTTGAAAACCATCTAAGTCGTTAACAAAAAGAGTTGTGTAAAACGTCCTCGTGTAATTATTTTCCAAATTGAAGCCAAGCTCAAACCTAATCTTCCAGTGAGCCTCAATGGTATCGTGGTAGGCGCCAGTTAAGAAAAAGTAGGTGTTATTAACTCCTCCCAATAAGGTAGCATATTTTTCTTGACCCTTCTTCAACTCAAGGTCATTAACCAAATACCATCTTTGAGTAGCTTCATCAAACGCCACAGATCCTTCTGTCCAACCTTGACCAGAGGCAGGCTCAACAGCTACCTGATAAGTATCGCGATTATAACCGCTTCTGTTCTTGTCAAAATGAATCCTTATAGGCCAATTAGCGGAGCTATAGGAAGAATCGTCTTCATTCTCCAAATTAAATTGAAAAGATTTAATGTTGCTAAAAACTCCCCGGGTAGTGCCTGCTTCCAACAAAACCCCGTCAACCCAAATTTCTTGATTCGAATCGGCGTCAAAAAAAATTGCCAAACGATGGTCTTGATCAGTATTACATGTTCCAGAGGTAAAGGGAGAAACGGTTCTTTGATAACTTGACGAATTGGAAGCAGATAAGCGAGTTGCTATAAACCTATTTCCTGATGCTCCACCCAAACACCATTCATCAGCCTTTACCCACCCTCCGGTTTTTTTGCTCGATAAAGAAAGAGTATATTGCTGATTATTTCCAATTGGAACCCATTGAATTACCCGCGCTCTCGGAGACCCTCCCAAAACATAAATAGCATTGCCCCCAAAAAAAGCATCGCTAACTACCCCTTTCGTTCCTCCGCCTTCCAAACTCCACGCCCTTGTCCCCTCCTCAAAACTACCATTTTGAACCAAATTATTCTTTGGCTCGGGATATTCGTCTTTAAATTTTCCCACAAACTCCTTAACGCTTCCAATGCAGGCTGAATAATCGCCAGTTAAAGAACTTATCTCCGGCGGCTTGGGAATTAGCCCCAAAGCAGCAATATGCCAATTCCACCATTGATTTTGATACCCACACCACCTATTTCCGCTGGAGAAAATAAAAGTCCGCCATAAAGAATTAGGAGAAAGTTGCCACCCCCTAGGAGGAACCACTAAAACCTGCGCTATTCCTTCGTTCATACTTTCCGGCGGGAAGTGGACAACGCCATAAGCTACTGCCGGACTCATATAAAGGTATTCATGAAAATATTCACAACAGCTAGGCATACTCCCCCAATCTCTTAAGATTCTTGAAAAAGGAACGCCTCCACAACTCCCATCTGCACAACAGGCGTTAATATAATCTATAGGTTGCGTCCAATAAGAACTAATTCCCGCGATATTATTCGGATCTCTCAACTCATTCCTTAAACATAAAAAGGCAGTAGCTTGACAAAATGGGTCGCCAGTAAAGGGCCATAACACCATATCCCTATTTTTACTCAATTCCTGCACGTCTGTTCCCCTTAACACAAAAACGCTCATTTGGCCAATTGATTTGGTAAAGTTTTCAAAATGATGTCTTCCTCCACATCCAGAAATAGAGCACTGATTATCCGGGTCAATCAATAATTCCCCGCTATCCCAAACTCCATTCCTGTTTAAATCCTCAAAAAGATAAATTGCAGTTGGAATATAAGCTCCGGTGCAAACCCCGCCGGTACAATAAGTTGATCCCTCCGGCGGCTTCCAGCAAACCGTGCCCCCCCGACACTGGGAAGTAAGGCAGTAACCGTAAGCCGGCGGGTCACCCCCGGGACAAGTACAAGGAGCATTGCAATTTGGGCCTTCCCCACCACCACACTCACAACCGCTACAAGGGGCCTCCGAAGGCGTTGTCGCACAGAAACACACACTCCCTAAAAATCCCGAAGCTGGCTGCCCATGATAATAATAACCAGTAGTACACGGTATTTCCGACGTGGTGATTTCCTCCTGATACCATATACCGTAAGGGGTGTCAAACGCCACACAACTCTGTGCCTCTAGCACACAGGTAGGAAAAGAATAACACGTACAACCAGCCGCTTTCTTTGGGAGTAGCAAAAAGGAGACTAAAAAGAAAAACCCAAGGCAAAGAAAAAACTGAAAAGCTTTTCTAAAACTTATCATCTCCTTATGGCTTTTCATAGGGCAAAATAACCAAAAGCCCCTGCGATAAGTCAAAAGACACCATCATTTCCCCTTTAACTGCCCCACGCAAATCTTGAGTTGGGGGCATAATACTTGACGACCCTCCTCCCTCCTTCGGCAATTGAATAATATTTTTAATTTTTTCTTTGGGGATAATATACTTCTCTCCCTCTCCAAGTCCTATCACAATTTTCTCTCCGTCATTCTCTAACACTATCCCCTGAACAGAAATTAAGTTTTTTTGCTCTCCCGCTTTTTGATAAATTTTTCCGTTTTCAAAAACCACTTCCGCCCGAGGAAAATTTGTTGGGGGCAGATTATTCAACTTTGGGGTTGGAGTAGGTACACCCGAAAACAAAGAAGCTAAACCCTTCTCGCCTCTTAAGCGAAGAAAATAAAAAATTCCCAATTCCACTATTAAAATTAACGCGACAATAATAAAAAGCAAGAGCAAAAATTTTCTAAATTTTTCTTCTTTCATCCCTCTAAGCTAAATAATATAAGAGCCAAAGAGAGTTGTCAAGCCCTTGTATAAGTTACATACATTTGGGACAAATTGCTTTTTTCAATAAAGACTAAAAAGTCTTGTTGGGTCTCCTGTCTTGCTAGGCACTAAAATACCCACGAAGACTTACCAGTATGGATGCACCCAGAGAATGTAATGCCCTTTTAGTTCCTCAATAATTTCCTTCCCCTTCTCTTCTCCATAAACCTCCCTTATTCCCCTCAAAAATTCAGCCATTGTTAGACGCCTCAGGTGTCCTTTGTCTGTGAACCACCACATCATCTCAGCCCAAAAACCGGGATATTTTTTTTCTATCTCTCCAACGGCATATGTAGCCAAATTATAGGCATCCGGCACTCCATAAAAAAACTCCTCTACCATCAATTCGGGACTGTTTCTTCGGTTGTATTCCTCTCCTGACATTCCTACAAAACAATAGGAGGGGAATTTTGTACAACACACCCAATTCGCAACTCCCTCTGTCATTGCGGCAGTTGGCCAAACCGAAACCGCATGAAAAGCTTCTTCCGTGAGTGTCCTAACAAACACATCATCATCGGGGGTCAGGGGAACCTGGACCGGCAAAACATCTATAAATCCCCACCCCCCATGAAAAGGATAACGAGGGTCAATTCTAAGGCTAAAATTTAATTCTTCCCTCAATATTTTCCAAAAGGAGTCCGCTCTTTCTGGACCTAAAAAGTCATTTATTGCCAAAACTGCCTGTCTTAAAGATTTACGAATAATATCTTTTTTGCTCTCGGAGAAAGAAGCCTCTGGGAACTCTAAAAAATAGACGGGAAAGGGGAAAAACCACAGACTTTCCTGCCATTCTCCCCTCTCCCAATAATACCGCACTGCACCCCCTTTTAAGCTTAACCCCTCCTCCCCTACAACCCAAAATAGCCCTTCTTCTCTATCTGTAGTAATTAAACAAAGCTGCCCCGAGGGGGAAACTGCTATTTCCAATTTTTTTTGAGGAAACCCGCCGGTTTCCCAAAATTGCCACCCCTGAATTCCATCTCTTTTCATCAACACTTCCATTACTCCTATCAATTCATTATCTCTATTAAAAACAGCTATGCCACTCCGAAAACTTGCTCCATCCACTTCCGAAGCAACCGGAAGAGGAAGAAACGAAAGAAGTTTAAAAAAACCACTATTATACCCTCTCTGTTTTAAAACTTCCCTTAAAATACCCTCTTCTTGAAGGCGAAAACTATCCCCAAAATCACCACCTATTCCCGAAAGATAAAAAAAGGTAATAGATTCTGGGGTAGGCGTTGGAAATTCAGGGGGGGCAAGAGGAGTAAGACGGTAAACAGAGTAAACGGGTGATGGCGGCCCTGGCTCCTTTAAATTTAAACAACTTGGGCAAGAAACTATCATCCCGCAGGTTATCCATATAATAACTTCTCTCGGGGAAAACTCTCCTCCTCTTTCATCGCTAACAACCCTACCAACACGCCGAAAAACTCGCCAAAAGTTTGGTGTTAATCTTTCGCTCATTGGCAACGCTTTCTGTCGTTTTTTACTCAACCATCAAAAACCAGCCCCGCTCTAATTAAGAAACAACCCGCGCCAACTTTAGACAGAGAGCATTTGTTTTGACTTTATTTTACCAAAGGCGGCTCTAAAAATCAAAAGTTGATGTTTCTCAGCCTACTCCGCAGTTGTATGGGTTCACACACTTTTTAGACATTCCTCCTTAATGTTTCGTAACCTATTCAACGCACCCATTACCCCTAATTCAAAACCTCAGTGACAGTTACAATCCTCAATCCTTTTCCTTTTATCCCGGCTATTATCTCTTCTAAGGTCGCAACATCCCGGGCATTAAAATGAAGCAAAATAATTAACCCATTTTCCTCACCCAAAACTTCACGGGCCACCTCTTCCCAGCGGAAAATCTCCCGTTTAATTTCTTCCGAAGAAAGGGCTGACAACCAACGATGGCTATAGGTATGATTGCAGATTTGATGGCCATCTTCTATCGCTTGGCGCCAAAGATCAGGATAGGCTCTTAACTGAGAACCAATCACAAAAAGGTAGCTTTAATATTATTGGCCCTTAAAACTTCAAGGGTTTTTCAATTGCCGGGCGAGAAAAACCATCATCAAAAGTCAAAGCAACTTCTGGATTATTACGATTCCCCCAGTAAATTGGATATCTGATCAGGAGATGAGGTGACCCCCTCCGGAGGCTTTCTGCAACCAGGTCCCAAGCCAGCTAAAGTTAAACCTACAAGCGCAACTCGTCTAAGAACTCGCCCGGCATCCCATCTAGATAGTCTTTCTTCGTTCATTTTCCCCCCAACTAACCAAAAAACAAAAAACGACCTTCAGTATTTAAACCTTCGGGTCGGTTTATTAAATTTTGGTTAAAATATTATTTTGCAGACTATCCACCCGCTAATGCTCTTATTATATCATACAAAACCAAGTAGGTGCGCTGGCTAACCACTTCGGCAACCCTTTTTATAGCCCAACTGCATTCCCAAGCAGGGCCAGATCTTGGATATGAAGAAGTAGTAATTGTTAATCATCCACCCCCGGCGTGGCATTTTTCTCTTATTACCAACCAAACAAATTGAGCTAAAGCCAGTTGACGGCGAGCGCGCCAGGGCTGTATCAAAAGCCTAAACAACCACTCAAACCCTATCGATCTGAT
>JBNAVS010000019.1:0-8741 GCA_049700235.1 Microgenomates group bacterium | reverse complement strand
CTAATTAACCTAATTTCTAATTGACCTAATCAATGACTAATGTCCAAGCACCAATGACCAAAAATTTTAGACATTAGACATTTAAAAATTGGGATTTGATTAGAAATTAGTAATTAGAAATTAGAAATTTTACTTATGATTGCTGTTTGGCTTGGGCTGATTATCTTTTTTTCCTTTTTGCTGGTTAAGGGAACGGATATTGTTTTAGTTAACCTAAAATCATTAGGCAGTAAAAGCCGAGCCGGAGCGTTTGCCATCTCTGGCTTGATTGCCGCTTTGGGGACTTCAATTCCTGAACTTTTTGTCAGTTTTATCGCCGCCTTAGAAGGAAAATCAAACCTTGCCTTAGGAACAGTTGTTGGCTCAAACATTGCTAATCTTTCAATTATCATTGGGGGAGCAGCTTTGTTTGGAGGAAGCATTGCCGTTAGGGGAGATTTTTTAAAAACCGATGTTTTTTGGGCTTTTTTAATTGGGGCGGCGCCAATGCTTTTGCTTTTTGACAAAAATCTTTCCCGTTTAGATGGAGTGATTTTGTTGGGTTTGTATATTTTTTATCAGCTGGCAGTTTTTCAGGAAAGATACCGAAGGGTGGGGGAAGAAGAAAGCGAGGGATTTATTCAAAGATTAATAAGGAAACTTAATCATCGGACTAGCCGTCGGGAATTGGGCTGGATTGCTTTAGGTTTTGCCCTTTTGCTTTTTTCGGCAGAAATGTTGGTGAGGGTTGCTAGCCGTTTGGCAGTAACTTTAAAAATTCCGGTTTTGCTGGTCGGTTTGATTTTGGTGGCAGTGGGAACTTCTCTTCCCGAATTGGCTTTTAGTATTGGGGCAATCAAAAAACATCAACCGGAGGTAGTTTTTGGAAATTTGTTTGGTTCGGTGGTTGCCAATGCGACTTTGATTTTAGGGTTGGCAGTTTTGATTTCCCCCTTGCAAATTCAGGCTTTTGCCCAATATCTTTTGGCAACAATGGCTTTTGTGGTTGTTTTTGGCGCTTTTTACTTTTTTACCCGGACAAAACGAAGGTTGGAGCGCTGGGAAGGAGCGTTTTTGGTGGGTTTTTATTTGGCTTTTGTTCTTTCCGAGTTTATCCGCTTTTAGGCAAAAACCCAGAACCCAAAATGTATTGGATTGATATGGGTGATTGACAAATTTTCCCGGCCGGACCATTTTGTCAATTTTGATTTAATGAATTAAATCATTAATACAAAACAAAAGGGATTTTTATTTTTGGCAGGCGATCGGACGGGGTTTTAAGATTTTTGCCGGTGCTGGAGATGATAAAATTGTGCTAAAATGGTTTTGAGGAGTCATCCTGCCCATGGAGAAATTTAAGGTATTGGGAGTAGGAAAAACAGAAACAAGAGTTCTTCTTTTTGTTGCTTTTGAAAAAGAAAATTTTTTCCGGATTGCCACCAGCAAGAATGGGGTAGATTTTGGGGAGTTTAAAAACTGGGGAGAGATTGTGAGAAAAGATGGCCAGCAAGAGCTGGTTGCAAACTGTCAAAACTTTTGTTTAAGTAAGGTCGAAGGTATCTACTTTTTGACCTACAACCTGAAAGAGAAAAAGAAGACCTTTTGTTGTGGAGCTTTATGGAGTGGTTTTTCTCACTGGCAGAAGGTAGGAGAGATTGTTAAAACCTTCCACCCGGCAGTTCTTCTTTCCCATAACAAATATCTTCTTTTTTGGGGAGAAGATAAACTTAAGGTTTCTTCTTCTTCGGACTTGGTCTGTTGGCGAACCTCCCGCCGACCGCTCCTTTCCCCTCCCAAGGGAAGTTTGCTTAAAGTGGGAACAGTTTTTTTGGATAAGGAAGGGATTTGGGTAGTTTACTTTCTTTTTCCCAAAAAGAGAGATTTTTTTCAGTTGAAGGCGGTTTGTTTATCATCTTCTGACCCCGGGAAAGTTTTAAAAAAAAGAAAGTTGCCTCTTTTGGAAAGAAAAGGAGTTTCGCCTTTAGGGGTAGTGTGGTTTAAAGGCAAGCTTTTTGTTTATTGGCAGGAAAAAAGGGGAAAGATTTTGGTTGATAAACTGGATTGGGTGGCGATTTTTTCCTCACCAACTTTGGCAAAATTTGTGGCCAACCCAATTTTGGCCCCCCGCCGGGAAAAAGATTGGGAGGCGAAGGCGGTTTTTAACAGCGGAGTTGTTTGTTTGGGAAGAAAAATTCATTTTCTTTATCGGGCGGTAGGAAGGGATGATATTTCTGTTTGGGGCTATGCTTCAAGTAAAGATGGTTTGGGAGTTGGGGAAAGATCTTTTGCTCCGGTTTTTAGCCATTTTTGGTTTTTCGGAAAAAAGACTCCTAAAAGAAAAACCCCCAGCCCGGTCTTTTATCTTTCTGGCCCAGGAGAAGGAGGAAGCGAGGACCCACGGATTACAAAAATTGGCAACAGACTTTATGTTACCTATAATGTTTTTGATGGCGTAAATTGGCCAAGAGTTGGTTTAACATCAATTAAGGTAGGAGATTTTTTGAAAAAGCGCTGGTGCTGGAAAAAACCGGTTTTGATTTCTCCCCCAGGGGAAATGCACAAAAACTGGGTGATTTTCCCCCAAAAAATAAAAGGAAAATACGCGATTTTACACAGTCTTTCTCCTCGCCCTGCCATTGATTATCGGGAAAATCTTAACTTTGACGGTAAGACCTTTATCAAAAGTTATTACCACGGCCAGAGTCCTGACGCCTTGTGGGAGAAAGTGGTAAAAGGAGTTGGGCCACCACCCCTTAAAACTCCCTTAGGCTGGTTGGTTTTGTATCATGGTTTGGACAAGGATTTTTGGCATTATAAAATGGGGGCAATGATTTTGGATTATTTTTGCCCGGAGAAGATTTTGTTTCGGGCAAGGGCGCCGATTTTGAAACCCACCGAAGTCTATGAGAACCAAGGGTTAAAGCCGGGAATTGTTTACAGCTGCGGAGCAACGATTTGGGATGATAAACTTTTTGTTTATTATGGAGGAGCGGATACGGTTTTGTGTTTGGCCTGGGCGCCCCTGGAGGAATTTTTGGGAAAATTAAAAAGTGGTGGAGAACCAAAATTGGTTGTGAGCCAGAAACCGGTAAGCTTGCCCTATGATTAAAGTCACTCGTTGGAAAAACAATCCGATTTTGACTCCTCAAGAAGAGCAATCTTGGGAGGCGGCGGCGACTTTTAATGGAAGTATTGTTTTTGATGGAAAGCTCTTTCGTTTTGTTTATCGGGCGGTTTCCTCCCCTCATCTTTACTTTGATAAAGAATGTCCCTTGTCTACCGTTGGTTATGCCGAAAGCAAAGACGGGACGAAATTTGAAAACCGCCGGCCATTGTTTGCTCCGGAATATCCTTGGGAGCAGTTTGGCTGCGAGGACCCGCGAATTACCAAATTTGGGAATAAATATTTTATCTTTTATACCGCCTTGAGCAACTGGCCACCAACCCCTCCTGATATCAAAATTGGAGTGGCGGTGACTTGGGATTTTTTGAAAATAGAAAAACATCAAGTTACCGATTTTAATTCAAAAGCAATGGCTCTATTTCCCCAAAAGATTGGGGGAAAAATCGTAGGAATTTTAACAGTTAATACCGATCTGCCGCCGGCAAAGATTGCCTTGGCTTTTTTTGATAAGCCTTCTCAAATTTGGGAAAAGGAGTTTTGGCATCGCTGGCTTTTGAATTTTTCGGGGAATGTCTTGCCTTTGGCTCGAAGCGAAAAAGACCAGGTAGAAGTTGGTGCTCCGCCCCTAAAGACTAAAAATGGCTGGCTTTTGCTTTATTCCTATATTAAAGATTATCTTTCCCCACCGGCAAAATTTGGGGTAGAGGCTGCTTTGCTTGACTTAGCCGATCCTTTAAAAATTATTGGCCGAACTTCCCAGCCGATTTTAGTCCCAACTGAGGAATATGAGATTTATGGTCGGGTTCCAAATGTTGTTTTTCCTTCAGGGGCTTTGATTAAAAATGAGAAAGTTTATCTTTATTATGGGGCGGCAGATACTACCTGTTGTTTGGCAACTTTAAGACTAAAGGATTTACTGGCGACAATGGCCAAGAAAAGTTATTTTTTCCCTTCCTTGAGGCTTGAAAGATATTCCGGCAATCCAATTATTACTCCCCGTCGGCAAAATTCTTGGGAGACAAAAGCAACTTTTAATCCCGGAGCAATTTTTTTGGGAGGTCGGGTTCATCTTTTGTATCGGGCAGTAGGTGAAGATAATACTTCGGTTTTTGGCTATGCCTCTTCGGCTGATGGTTTTAATTTTGATGAGAGATTAAGTAACCCTGTTTATCTTCCCCGGGAGGATTTTGAAAAAAAAGCCGAGCCTGGACTTTTTTCTGGCTGTGAGGATCCCCGACTGACATTAATTGGTAGCAAAATTTATATGTGTTATACCGCTTTTGACGGAAGAAATCCCTGGAGAGTGGCTTTGACCTCAATTAATGCGGCTGATTTTTTGGCTAAGAAATGGCGCTGGCAAAAGCCAATTTTTATTTCCCATCCGGAGCGTAGTGATAAAAATGCCTGTTTATTGGCAGAAAAAATCCAAGGGTATTGGGTTTTTTTCCACCGGGTTGGCCACTGTATTTGGATAGATTTTGTTAGGGATTTGGAATTTAAAAACAATTGGCTTGGAGGAAAAATAATCCTCTGGCCAAGACCAGGGAAATGGGATAGCTATAAAATAGGGATTGCCGGGCCGCCTCATAAAACTAAAAAAGGCTGGCTTTTGGTTTATCATGGGCTTTCGCGCGAAGACCAAAAATATCGTTTGGGAGCAGTTTTGCTTGACTTGCGCCGGCCAGATAGGGTTTTAACTCAACTTGACCAGCCAATTTTGGAACCGGAAACAGATTATGAGATGCAAGGTTTAAGGCCGGGGACGGTTTTTTCCTGCGGTTCAGTTGTTAAAGACGGCCAGCTTTTGGTTTATTATGGGGCAGGAGACTCGGTGGTTGGAGTTGCCCATCTTAAGGTAGAGAATTTGATTAAAAGATTAGCCTGACCCCCTCCAGTTTTGATTTAATGAATTAAATCATTGATACATCGCAAGCAATTTTGTGATTTTGGATTGGTGTATAATTTGGTTATGGAAATTGTTGCCGATCTTCATTTACATAGTAAATACTCCCGCGCAGTTTCCCAGCAGATGGTTGTTCCGGAAATAGCAAGATGGGCAGAAAAAAAGGGAATAAATTTAGTGGGAACAGCGGATTGGACTCACCCTCTCTGGTTGAAAGAATTGAGGCAGAATTTGGAGGAGGCAGGTGAAGGAGTTTACAAAATTAAAAATGAAAAATTAAAAAATGGGATATTTTTTTTGCTTTCCACGGAGATTTCCAGCATTTATACCCAAAGTGGAAAAGTCCGCCGGATTCATAATTTGGTTTTGGCACCAAGTTTTTCCGTGGTTGAGAAAATCAATGAAAAATTGCGAAATGCCGGGGTTAATCTTTTTGCCGACGGTCGGCCAACTACAGGTTTAAGTTGCCCTCAGCTTTGTGAGTTGATTTTTTCCGTTTCTAAAGACTGTTTGGTGATACCTGCTCATGCCTGGACCCCCTGGTTTTCTTTATATGGGGCAAATTCTGGGTTTGATTCAATTGAGGAATGTTTTGGAGAATATGCTAAGCAAATTTATGCGATTGAGACCGGTCTTTCAAGCTCGCCGGCGATGAATTGGCGAATTGAGGAATTAGACAGCCGGGCGATTGTTAGTTTTTCCGATGCCCATTCACCCCAAAAACTTGGGAGGGAAGCGACGGTATTTGAAATCCAGGATAATAAGATAAGAGGATATCAGGATATTAGTCAAGCGATTAAAAATAAGCAAGTTGCCTACACTATAGAATTTTATCCGGAGGAGGGAAAGTACCACTGGACTGGTCATCGGAATTGCGGGGTGAGACAGTCGCCGGAAGAGACGCTCCGGCTGGGAGAAACTTGTCCGGTGTGCGGTAGACATCTTACTGTTGGGGTAATGCACCGCGTCCAGCAATTAGCTAGGCGCGAAGTAAAAAGTAAAAAGGAAAAAGGAAAAAGTGAAGCGGATTTTATTTACGACGAAAATAAAACCCGGCCGCCGTATGTGATGTTGGTGCCGTTAATTGAGATTTTAGCTGAGGCGATGGGGACTGGTGTTTCCAGTCAAAATGTATTAAATGAATACAATAAATTAACAACGGCTTTTGGCTCGGAGTTTGCGGTATTGTTGCGGGCGCCGGTTAAAAAGATCGCTAAAATTAGCGGCTCAAAAATCGCCGAGGGGATTAAGAAAGTTCGCCTCGGCGATATTGTGGTTGAACCAGGATATGATGGGGTTTTTGGGACGGTTAAAATTTGGCCGGAAAGCAAGGATGTTGCTAAGACAGAGGAACAGGGGCAGATGAGTTTGTTTTAGAAGTGATTAGAGAATTGCGAATTGCGGATTGCGAATTTGAAGGAGTTGACAAGGAGATTTTTAGTCTGTTAAAGTAAAAGTATGGAGTTGAAGTTGACTTCCTCTCAATTCAAGACTTTGGCGGATTTTTTCAATGATATTGCTAAAGGGCTGGTTTTGGGAGCATTTTTGGGACAAGGGGTGTTGCCAACCTTCCCTCTCCTGTCTCGACTTTTGGTTTCTTTATTTTGGCTTATTGGTGCTTTATTTCTTTTGTATTTTGCTTTACTATTTAGCAAGGAGGAGAAATTATGAGTAACACCGATTGGGCAGTTGCCCTAAATACAGGCTATATTTTAGCGGGGATTATTGCCATAATTGGTGGTTTAATCGCTATTTTTGCGAAGAAAACGCGTGGTTGAGATGAATATTAAGTGGGATATGACTACCAGTACAATTGTTTTAGGAATTGAGCTTTTAATTGTGGCAATTTTGGCTTATATTGCGGCAAAGAAAAGAAAATAATTGAAGGGGGTGAGGAAAAATGACTGAAGAAAAAACAGGTACAGGGTTGCCCAAAAATACTGCCGCTGCTCTATCTTATGTTTTAGGCTGGTTAACCGGTATTGTATTTTTGCTAATTGAAAAAGATCCCTTTGTTCGCTTCCACGCAATGCAGTCAATTATTACTTTTGGGCTTTTGACGATTTTGGCAATGATTCCAGTTGTGGGTTGGATGCTTTCGCCTTTGGTGATGATTATTAGCTTTGTTTTGTGGCTTGTTTTGATCTTCAAGGCCTATCAAGGAGAAGAATTCAAACTGCCGGTTATTGGCGAATTTGCCAAAAAGCAGCTGGGGAAGATAAAATAATGGCAAATAAGCAAATGACAAATGTCAAATAAATAACAAATGACAAATATTACAAATAATTTGGCAGTTGAAATTTGTAATATTTGAAATTGATTTGTAGTATTTGCTTATTAAAACTGATTAGAAATTAGAAATTTCTTTTGTGTGATACTCCAATTATGATCTTTCAGGATCGCCAGCAGGCGGGAAGACTTTTAGCAGAAAAGATATTAAGAGATTTAGATATTAAGAAATTAAGGGAAAATTTTATTGTTTTGGCGATTCCCAGAGGCGGGGTGGTGATAGGAAAGGAATTGGCTGATGCCTTGAATTGTTCCCTGGATGTCATTGTTACCAAAAAAATTCCTGCTCCGGGAAATCCGGAGCTGGCGGTTGGGGCAGTGGGAGCGGTTGGCGAGCCGGTAATTGATGAGGAGCTGGCGGCGCGGGTGGGAGCGGAGGAAAAATATATCAAAAATCAAAAATCAAATATCAAAAATCAAAATTGAGATTGAAAGACGCGAGAAAGAATTCCGGGGAGATAAACCGCCGCTTAAATTAAAAGATAAAATCGTAATTCTTACTGACGATGGGGTGGCAACCGGAGCAACAATGACCGTGGCAGTGGAGATAGTTCGCCAGCAGGAGCCGAAAAAACTCATTGTCGCTGTTCCAGTGATTGCCCGCGATACTTTGGAAAAAATTTCCGCCTTGGCTGATGAGGTAATTTATTTAGATGCCCCAGCGCTGTTTTTTGCCGTCGGCCAGTTTTATCGGGAATTCGAGCAAATCTCTGACGAGGAAGTTGTCGAGATTTTAAATGTAAAATGTAAAAATTAAAATGCAAAATGACAAAGTAAAATTCAAAAAGGAATTTAAAGAAAGACTTTATCGGTTTATTCTTAAATTGATTGAATTTATCGATAAACTGGATAAAAAAGATGGGGTTTGTAGGGTAATTGGAGATCAGCTTTTAAGGAGTGGGACAAGTATTTTGGGCAACTATATTGAAGCCCAAGCATCTAGTTCTAAAAGGGAGTTTATTAATTTCTTTAATTACTCTTTAAAATCTGCTAATGAAAGTAAAGCTTGGGTGGCGATCTTGAGAGATACAGGTAGGTGTAATAGGGAAGAGGCAAATTGGTTGCTGAAAGAGCTGGGGGAGATTTCTAATATCTTTGGTTCTAGTATTTTGACTTTAAGAGGCAATAAGTGATTTTACATTTTTATATGTCATTTTGATGTTTGATATTTAAATTTTAAATTTACTATGAAACTAATTGTTGGTTTGGGAAATCCCGGAGAAAAATACGAAAACAGCCGCCATAATTTGGGGTTTATGGTGGTAGAAGCGCTAGCGCGCAAATTTTTGCCCTTAAAAGGGATTAAATGGGAAAAAGAGGAAGAAAGCAATAGTTTAATTTTGCGTGTTCCCCCCAATATTTTGTTAGTTAAACCCCAGACCTTTATGAATGCTTCTGGTTATGCGGTTGATTATCTAATTGCGAATTATCAAATTGCGAATTTAA
>JBNAVS010000018.1:0-8959 GCA_049700235.1 Microgenomates group bacterium | reverse complement strand
GAAGGGCATTTATGGAGGAAACTGCTTGGTAGCATCTTTGACGACCATACCCTCCTGGAAAGATTTCCATTTTTATCTGGACAAACAGCTAAAAGAATAGAAAGAAAAAAGCTATTTGGGGGAAAAACCCAAGTTTTAGCTGGCTTCCCAAAGTCTGTAGCGCCAATACTTAAAAAAATTAAAAGAATGAATGACCCCTATGTAGTTTATATAGGAAGTAGCGTTTTGGATATTGAAAATTTTAAAAAAATTATTGAAGGATTACAAAGACAAGAGTTGCCTTTTGACAGAGTAGTTTTTTGTAGCACCAACCATTTAATTCTTTAATCTATTTTCCCAAAAGCCCAGAAAGGCCTCCTGACATCTCCTGAAGTTTTTTGGCGGCGATTTCTTGAGAGCGGCGAATTGCTTTATTTAAAACATCAACCAAAATTTGGTTGGAAATTCCCTGAACAGAAAGTTCTTTGATTTTTTGATCTCCACTTATCACTACCTTTACTCCCTGCTCTTCAACCACCACCTCTTCGGCGGCTAACTGGCGCTGAATCGCCAGCGCCTGATCGCGCATTCTTTTCAAATCACCCAATTGACTTAATTGTTGGCGAAATTTATCAAAAACCATCGAATTACCACCGAATTAACTATTGAATTAACTACTGAATTAACTATTGTATTAACTATTGTATTATTTTACCATTAAAAATCTCATTTGCAACCGCCAAAATATCCAGCTCATTATCACTAGCAGTTGATTGTTGATTCAATTGTAAATTTGCTTTTTTCTCTCCCAAAATACATTTTAATTTTACCGGCCTACCGAGCGTCTGACTAACTACTTCCTCTACAATCCTCCGGCACTTCTCAGTTTCCAACCTTTCCTTATGAAATTTATAAAAAACTTCCAATGTTAGCCAGTTATTTTGAAAATCTTTAGGCCTTGATGCTTTTAATAAAGCTTCAACCGAATGATTTTGGGGCTTAATTTTTGCCAAAATCTCGGGCCACTTCTCCTCAATTTCCTTAAGTTGGGGCGATGATTTAAAAGAAGGATTGGCGCTTTTTGACATTTGACATTTGACATTTGACATTTTTTCTTCTCCCCACTCCACCACCGCCAATTCCAGCGGTAGTTGGGGTATGGGAGCAAACCGTAGCTCCCCTGCTGCCCGAGAAAAAAGAGAAATTAAAGTCTTAATTTGAAAAATATCAAAATCTTTCAAAACCTCCGGTCCGCCTTCTTCCACCCCAATTTTTGCTAATAAACCCGCCCGGAGAGTCTCTAAAATTCTTAGGGTATAAATCTCCAAATCCCCCCCTCGTTGAACCACCCGGTCAATCTCTTTTAAGGCTCCCTGGGTGTTAGCGGTCGCCAAAAAGCCAAAAAGTTTTTCCGGAGAAAGCTCTTCAACCTGGCCCAAAAGTTCTTTTGTTCTTACCAAAGTAATTTTTTTCCCCTCCAACGCTAATTGTTCTAAAATTTTGTGGGCATCGCGGAAACTGCCATCAACCGAGCGGGCAATTTCCTCCAAAACTCCTTTCTCAACTTTAAGATTTTCCCCTTCTACTGCCCGCCTCAAAGGACCTTGGACAATTTCTTGGGGTTTTGCCTTGCGAAAATTAAAACGAGTACATCTTGAAACAATCGTCTCCGGCAGTTTTTCTGGCGCCGTTGTACATAAAATAAAAATCGCATGCGCCGGTGGCTCCTCCAAAGTTTTTAACAAAGCATTAAAAGCCTCGGTCGTCAACATATGAACCTCATCAATAATATAAACTTTATATTTCAGTTTTACCGGCGAAAGTTTTATTGTTTCTTTAAGAGCGCGGATATCATCAATTCCCCGATTGGAAGCGGCATCAATTTCAATCAAGTCCAAGGCAGTCCCATTAGTAATTTCCAAACAAGCTTCACATTCGTTACAGGGCTCGCCGTCTTTTGGTTTCTGGCAATTTATAACTTTTGCTAAAATTCTTGCCGCCGAAGTTTTTCCTGTTCCTTTTGGACCAGCAAACAAAAAGGCATGGGGGAACTTTCCAGACTTAGCGATTTTTAACAACCCTTGGCTGACTTCCTCCAAGTCCAATTCGGCGAGCTTCTGTGGCCGGTATTTGAGATAAAATGTTGCTAAGCCCATGAGCAACCAAATCTTCGATCTTTAATTTTTGCTTTTTTGCTTCCTCGGGACAGATTAAAACCTCCCCAAGAGGAAAATTTGCCTGCCCTAAGTCCCGCGAAGCCCCAAAACTTCGGGGCGAAGTGGGACCGCCCCCCTTCGCCAAAGCGAGGGTAGGGGCACTGTAATAAAAACTTAAAACCGTTGTCGGTTTATCGACTCGGCGATACTTTTTATTTAGCGCTCTAATAGTCTTCCTATCTACAAATACAAGATTAATTGAAAACATACACTCTGTCAATTAGAACTTAATAGTAACAAACCAGATCAACAGGAAAATTGCTAATTGCTAATTGCTAATTGCTAATTGCTTTTTTACTATCTGGGAAACCTCGCTACCTTCGGCGCGACCTTTAATTTTTGCCATAACCATTCCCATTACTTTGCCAAAATCTTTTAACCCCACTGCCCCTGTTTCGGCGATAGTTTCTTTGACTAGTTTTTCCAGCTCGCCAGCGGGCATTTCTTGAGGAAGATATTTACTCAAAATCTCTAACTCTTTACTCTCTTTCTCGGCTAAATCGTTACGACTTGCCTTTTTGTAGGCTTCAATTGCTTCCCGCCTTAACTTTACCTGACGACGGATAACAGAAATAATATCTTCATCGCTCAATTCTTTTTGTTTTTCCATCCAGAAATTGTGAATTTCCGCAAGCAAAAATCTTAGAGTAGCAATTTTTAATCTATCTTTTTCTTTAAGCGCCTTATTTAAATCAGTGCGGATTTTTTCTTCAAGTTTCATTTTCGTCTTTTTAGGGCTGCAAGTCTTTCTTTTTTTCTTACCGAAGGCGGCTTGTAAAACTCTCGCTCTTTTAACTCCAGCAAAATATTGTCGGCCAAAACCTTGCGGCGAAATTTGGCAATAAGACTCTCATCCGTTTCCCCCGGAGCTTTTCTAACAACAGTTGCCATCTGTTCATAACACCTCCCCCCGTTTAGCAATTTAAAATTTAAAATTTAAAAAGTAAAACTATTATACCACCAAAAAATTAACTTTTTAAGACTTCAATTATTTGGGCCAAGCTAAGCTTGGTTGGCCGCATATTGAGATTGACCGATGATTGATTAAGCAAAAGCTTTTTTGAGGCATGCAAAAACCAATCTGATTGAGGATCCAATTTTTTAATTTTTTGATAAGCTAAGCTCAGGTCAACCTGAGAATCCGCCCGAGAGTAAATCTGGACTCCTCCCTCTTTAGGATCTTTTTTCACCACCAAAACATAACCTTGAACTTCTCCCTCCCACAAAACTTTCTTGTTTCCCGATTCAAGGGCAATTCCCTTTCCCCATGGTGTTTGAAACTCAATTCCCTTTTTCAATTCTTCCTCAGCTTTGAGTTTATTTTTTAAATTTAACAAAATCGCCTCCAAAGCCAAAAAGCCAAATTCCATTACCTGGGAATCGGTTTTTGCCAATCCCCTTAATCCATCAATTAGATCGTGCAAATAAAAATGATAACGGCTTTTGTTCACTTCCTCCCAATTTAAATCGCGGGCGTTGTCGATTTGAGTTACCACCTCAACTATTTTTTCTAAAGCCTTTTCCTCAAGCGAACTTAAGGGTTGGTCTTTTCGGGCGGCAAAAATATACTCAAGGCAAAGTTTGGAAGCTGAAAGATATTTTCCGGTTTGGTGATGATCCAGTTTGCCCCGGCCAACATCGACAAAAAGGGTGTCTGGATCCTCATCAGCTTTCACCTGCTTCTCAGTTGTCACGCTTGCTTCCACAAAACCAATTTTCGCCTCTTCCCAGCCGGGCAGAAATCTTTTAATCAACCAAACGGCAGTAACCGCATCCAAATCAGGGTTGATATGGGTAATAATTTTTTTCATAAAACTAATTTACCAAATTTACCAGGGCCCTAGCGAGCTTTTTGGGGTCGTGGCGCCAAAGTTGACCACTGCCTGCTAGGGGAAGTAAAACAATCTCTACTCCTAAATTTTGACAATTTTTTTTATCATATTTTACCGGAAAAGATTTCTCCTGCGCATAACGGAGAAGAACTTCTTTTGGTATCCGCCCAGGTTTATTTACCAAAACTTTTTTCAGTTTTTTTGCCGCTGGGTCTAAATATCGTTTGATCTCCTTTATGAAATCGGAAACAGCAAAATTATCCGTCTCCCCATATTTTATCATTAAATTACAAACATAAAAAACCTCCGCTTTGCTTTTGGCAATTGCCCGACAAACTCCCTCAACGAGTAAATTTGGAATAGTAGAAGTATAAAGGTCCCCCGGACCTAAAACAATTAAATCCGCCTCTAAAATTGCTTTTTTAGCTCCCAAAAAAATTTTTGCCGGCGGGTCCAAAAAAAGATCTAAAATTTTTAATTCAGGACGGACACGGCGAATATCGATATTTGTCTCTCCTTTTATAATTGTTCCATCTTCCAAACGGGCACACAAATGGGCATCGGTTAAAGAAACTGGCAAAACCCTACCCTTAACATTCAAAATTTTTGCTGCCTCTTCAATCGCCAAATCAGCCCGACCGGTAATCTCATTTAAGGCAGTCAGCAAAAGATTGCCGAAGGAATGACCACGCAAACCAACTCCATTTTTAAAACGATAATCTAAAAGCTGCCGCAAAATAAGTTTATCAACCGGAAGTTTTGATAAAGCCAGCAATGCCTGACGAATATCCCCAGGTGGCAAAATCCCAAATTCGTCGCGTAATCGGCCAGAGGAACCGCCAGAGTCAAACATAGAAACAATGGCCGTTAAATCAACTGGATAGTCCCGCAATCCTGTCAAAACCGTATAAGTCCCTGTCCCGCCGCCAATCACCACAATTTTCCGTTGTTTCTTAGTCATAGTTTACTTGACTGCTTCCATTCCCGCCCGGGAAAAATGACGGTCAAAACTGACTACTTTTTTAATCCCCAATCTTTTCATTAAAGCCAGTGAAACACAATCAGTAAAAGAAAGACCGCTCCAATTTTTAACAAACCACTTCCAGGCGCCGGCTTCGTCAGCCAAAGTTACCCGAACAACCTTCAACACCCGACTGCTTTTAGCCAAAATTTTTCTAAATTTTAAGACTGCTTTTATTCCGCATCTTGCCCGTAATAAAGTGAAAGTTTCATCTAGAATATAATTTGAAGTAACCAAAATTGCCTTTTCTTCTTTAAGCTTTCGCCAAATTTTTGCCGCTTTCCAGTGAAATTCGTCATTCTTATCAACCACCGCCTTAAATCCGCTGGTATCAATAAAAACCAAATTATTTTCCATAAATTACTTCATCTTCTTTGGTTAAACCTTTACCTTTAGCGGTAACAATTTTATCCAATTCCCAAATGGGCAAATCAGTAACCTTTTTTTTAACCTCTTGAGCCAGCTCTTTCTTTAAGGAAATATCTTTTATCAAAAAATTAATATATTCATTAACGCTCATCCCCACTTCAGCAGCTAAGGCCCTGATTTGCAACCAATCAGTTTTAGGAATGCGTAAATTGGTAACAACAATATCTTGTTTCATATCATACTAAAAATACCATAATACTATTAGTATGTCAAGTAGTTAATGCCCTCTCACACTTTAGAGGTGTGCGCCTGTTAATTTTTTTTCACTTGATTATCCTCGCCAGTTTTTTAAAATCTTCATCAAAACTTAAGACTCCAGCCCCTTCTTTTTTGGCTTTTAAAAACAAAAAAATATCAAAAAGAGAAAGAGTGCTTTTTCGAAAAATCTCAAAAGCCTCAAGCCATAAGTCCCTTTCCTCAATATCCAAGTAATCCACTTTTACTAGGCTCAATAAAGCCTTGGCTATTTCCCTACGGGAAAATAAATAAACACTTTTCAAAACAAACTCCATTTCCAAAATTACTTCACTTAGAAAAACTATTTTAAATTTTCCCTCCTGGGCTTTTCGAAGAAGCTCATTGGCTATCTTGAACTGTCTTGGATTGTCTTGGAGAATGAATCTTAAATAAAAATTGGTATCGGCAATATAAACTTTCATCGGCGAAGAGTTTTAAGATAACGTTTAGCCGCCTCCTTTTCCCATGCCTGCTCCTCAATTTTGATGATCTCTTGAATAGTTTTCCCTTTAATCGCTTTATGCTTAAATGCACCAGCCAAAGAAAAAATATCTTCCGCCGGCTCGATTATTACCCTCTTACCTTCCCGCTTTACCAGGGCTTTTCTTTTTTCCAATAAACCCAATTCCCGTCTAATTTCCGCCGGAATGCTAATCTGACCTTGGGAAGTAATTGATACTAAATAACTCATTTTACATTAAATTTATCAGATTACATTAAACTTGTCAATAGTTAATGTAATAAAGACACTATCGCTTTTGCTAATCCCCTATTCCAAATTCATCGCGCAATACCTGATTTGACCCACCAGAATCGGCCATGGAGATAATGGCCGTTAAATCAACTGGATGGTCCCGCAATCCCGAAAGCACGGTATAAGTCCCTGTCCCGCCGCCAATCACAACAATCTTTGGCCGCTTTTTCAGCATTAAGTAATGTTATAATTTTCCTAAGGATGTTGTCAAAAAAGAATAAGCAAAAAGTTTTAATTATCTCCGGTGAATGGGGACACTTAAGTCTGGCAGAGGCACTTTTGGAAATTTTTGCCAATCATCAAGGAATTCATAATGTAAAACTAATTAAGCCAAACTTAAAAGCAGGCGCAAGTTTTTACAATTTATTTTATCTTTATTTTCCCTCTTTGTTTCGCTTTCCCTTCCAAGCCAGCCAGATAATCAACTGCCGGAAGTTTGTTTGTCAGCTGGGTCTAATTTTATAGCAAAGAAATTGAAAAAGAAATTGACTATTTTAAGCCTGATATTATTTTCACTACTCACTTTCTTTATCAGTTTCCACTCGAAAAACTTCTGGAAGAAAAAAGAGGTTTTAAATTTTTCAATCTAGTAACTGACCCAGTCAGTATTCACCCCATTCTTTTTAGCCCAAAAGCAATTAACCTGGTTTATGATGAAAGAGGTATCAAATTGGGACAAAAATTCGGGATAAATAAAAAACAGGTTGTTCCCATCGGCTGGTTAGTCCGGAAACAGTTTTATCAACACCAACCAAAAAATCAACTCCGAAAAAAACTTAAACTCCAACCCAATTTATTAACAATTCTTATTTGTGGAGGAAGCGAGGGAACTAACGCTGTCCTTAAAATTCTCCCGGCTTTTCTAAAAGTCAAAAAGCCAGTCCAGGTGATTATTATTTGCGGGAAAAATACAGTGTTGCATAAAATTGCTAAATCCTTAGAACAAATTCTGGCCCTGAAATTGAAAACTTTTGGATTTGTCAAAAATCTTGCTCCCTTAATTCAGGCCTCTGATCTGGTAATAGGAAAGGCCGGACCAAATTTGCTGTTTGAAACCATCGCCTGCAAAAAACCTTTTTTTGCCATCACCCATATTCACGGCCAGGAGGACGGTAATTTGGATCTAATCCGCAAAAAGAAATTAGGTTGGGTTGAGGAAGATGGCAGTCGAGCGACTGAACTGCTTTTAAAAATCATTGACCATCCAGAGATGCTAAATAAATGGGAAAAGTATATTCTTAAAGAAAAGAAGTACATTCAGTCCACCGGAGAAAAAATCCTAAACCTGGCGCTTCGATCTCAACAACGTATCGTTAACTAACATTTAATCTTTTAACTACTTCTTCTAACTTTAGTAACTCGGTTTTTTTCTTTGAGCGTTCTTTCCATTCGATCTTGTCTCGGGTCTTTTCGGAAATTACCAGCCTTACCGGAATTCCAATCAAATCGGCGTCGGCGAATTTTTCGCCGGCAGAAACATCTTCCCGGTCGTCAAATAAAACCTCAATCCCCGCTTTTAGCAACTCTTCGTAAACTTTATTTGCATATTTGCTTATTTGCTTATTTGTGGCATTTGTAATTTCTATCAGATGGGCGGCAAAAGGCGCTACCACTTTCGGCCAAATAATTCCTCGCCGGTCGTGGTGAGTTTCAACAATACAAGCCATTGTCCGCTCAATCCCAATCCCGTAAGAACCCATCCAAAGTAATTTTTGTTTTCCTGATTTATCAGTAAAATAGCCTTCCTGCGGTTTGCTGTAAACAAAATCTAACTTAAAACAATGCCCCCACTCAAAGCCAGTTTTTTGGCGAAGGCGGCCTTTTTTACAACGGGCGCACAAATCACCATCTTTTGCCTCGGCAATATCCGCCAAAATTTTGTAGGAAAAATCCCGACCATAATTGACATTAATTGAATCAGTTGTTTTTTCTTTTTGGCCGCCGATATAATTTTTAACCATCGGTAATCCCAAATCGCCAACAAAAGTTACCCCTTTTATCCCCCAAGAATGAACATAGCCCGGTTTGGTGCCGAGACGCTCCAGGTCTTTTTCGTCAGCAGGCGTTAAAGTTTCAATTTTCAAAACCCGTTTTAATTTTGTCTCATTGACATTCTGGTCTCCGCGTAAAGAGGCAATAATTATCCGGCCCCTCTCATCCTTATAAACAACATTTTTTAAATACCTCCACAAAGGCTCTTTATAATGCCTCACATTATCTTCCATGGTACAAACCCATTCAGGCTGGGGAATGATCCGAAAAGGCTCGATTTTTTCTTGGGGATTTATCGGTACTCGGGCAAATTCTGCTTTTTCGATATTGGCGGCATAACCGCACTTATCACAAACAAAAAATGTCTGGTCGCCATCGGGAGACTCTATTTGAAATTCATGGGAAAGCTTCCCGCCGATTGCTCCGGTATCCGCCTCCACGGGAATTACCGGCAAATCCAGTCTTTTGGCAATTTTCAAATAAGCATTATAAAATTTCC
>JBNAVS010000017.1:0-9189 GCA_049700235.1 Microgenomates group bacterium | reverse complement strand
GTTTAGAAAACTGAATGAAATGAATAGATAAAGTATGTAGGGCTATGATTCACACTAAACTCATTGTTGGCGGAAATAAAGAAGAAAGATTAAGAAAAGCAAAGCAAATTGCCGAAGAAAACCTCGGAAAACCATTATCGGCCTTCCAGCCAGACTTTCTTCTTATTGAAGGCCTAAACTCGATTAGCATCGACCAAGTAAGAGAATTGGAAAGAAAATTAGCTCTAAAACCATACTCTGCCTCGTTAAAAATAGCTCTAATTCACGAGGCGGAAAAACTTACTTTACCTGCCCAAAATGCCCTTTTAAAAACTTTAGAAGAACCGCCGCCGGCCTCTCTAATTATTCTTACTGCTCCTCAAGCGAGTTTTCTTTTACCAACAGTTGTTTCCCGGTGCCAGATTATTAGACTAAAAGACGAAAGGGAGATAAGAATTAATAAAGAAAAAATACCAGAAATTTTAGGCAAGAGGGTAGGAGAGCGACTAAAAATTGCCCTTCTTTATTCCAGCTCCAAAACCCAAGCAATAGAATTTTGCCAACAACTTCTTCTTGCCTGGCGAGAGGAAATGTTAAAAAAACCTTCGGCAAAAACGGCAAGAAATCTCCGTCGGATTCAAGAAACTCTCCTCCTACTTCAGGCAAATGTCAACCCCACTTTAGCCACTGGAAATCTTCTTCTAAAGCTGGTAAAATAAAATTGTGGAAGAATACACCGCCAAGCAAATAAAAATCCTTGATGGCTTACAGCCCGTAAGGCGCCGGCCCGGAATGTTTATCGGCTCAACGGATGCAAAAGGCTTACATCACCTAGTTACGGAAATTATTGACAACTCTGTTGACGAATCTTTAGCTGGTTTTGCCAAAAATATCTGGGTAACTTTAAAAAAAGACGGTTCGGCAAGAATCGAAGATGACGGTCGGGGAATTCCTGTAGATAAACATCCCTCTGGTTTGTCTGCCTTAGAAGTAGCGATGACTAAACTTCATGCCGGAGCAAAATTTGATAGCAAAACCTATAAAGTTTCTGGGGGTCTCCACGGTGTTGGTGCCTCGGTAGTTAATGCCTTAAGTAGTTGGCTTGAGGTGGAAGTTCACCGAGATGGCAAGGCCTACCGCCAAAAATACGAAAGAGGAAAACCCATAACTCCTGTGGAAGTAATTGGTGAGGCTCAGGGAACAGGAACAATTACCACCTTTTTACCTGACGAAAAAATTTTCAAAGATATTACTTTTAATTACCAAACTATTGAAGAATTAATTAGGGAAAGAGCTTATTTAATTCCAGGCTTAAAGTTTCATCTTTATGATGAGAAAGAAGACCGCGAAGCCCATTTTTATTTTGAAGGAGGGATACGCTCTTTAGTGACCTATCTAAACCGCCAAAAAAAGCCCCTTCATCCGCCAATTTATATTTCCGGAGAAGCAGATGGAATGGGAGTAGAAGTAGCTGTCCAATACAACGACGGCTATTCGGAAAATATCCAATCCTTTGTCAATGTTATTAATACCAAAGACGGGGGAACACATCTAACTGGTTTCCGGATGGCATTAACCCGAGCGATCAATGACTATGCCAAAAGAATTGGGGCGATTAAAAACAACGATGGGTTTACCGGAGATGATGTCAAAGAAGGTCTAACTGCTGTTGTCGCCGTCAAAATCCCTACCGACAAAATCCAATTTGAATCACAAACTAAAGCAAAACTCAATAATCCCGAAGCTCAAGGATTAGTAGCGACTTTTGTTAAAGAGGGGTTAGATACATATTTTGAAGAACATCCTGTTGACGCCAGGCAAATTGTGGAAAAGGTTGCTTTGGCGGCCAAAGCTCGGTTGGCAGCCCGAGCAGCGAAAGAAGCGGTGATTAGAAAAGGAGAACTAACAGGAACGACTCTTCCGGGAAAATTAGCCGATTGTCAGGAAAAAAATCCGGCTTTATCTGAACTTTTTATTGTTGAAGGAGATAGTGCTGGGGGATCGGCGAAACAGGGAAGAGACAGAAGATTCCAGGCGATTTTGCCATTAGGCGGAAAAATCCTTAATACCGAAAGGGCCCAACTTGATAAAATAATTAATTTTGAGGAACTAAAAGATTTAATCATTGCCTTAGGGATGGGAATAGGGGAGACCTTAAACCCAAAAAAACTCCGCTATCATCGAATCGTGATTATGACTGATGCTGATGTTGATGGAGAGCATATTACCACTCTGTTGTTAACTTTTTTTTATCGTCATCTGCGACCAATCATTGATGGGGGATATCTTTATATTGCCCTTCCACCCCTGTATAAAATCCAAGCAGGTAAAGAGGTTTTTTATGCTTACTCCGAAGAGGAAAAAGAAAAATTGATTTCTCAACTCGCAACTCGTAACTCGAAACTGAAAAATTTAACCATTCAAAGATACAAAGGTTTGGGGGAGATGAATCCCGAGCAACTCTGGGAAACAACAATGAATCCCGAAAAACGAATTCTTAAAAAAGTAACTATCGAAGACGCCCAAAAAGCAGACCAGATTTTTACAATGTTGATGGGAGAAGAAATTCCTCCAAGAAAAAGATTCATTCAGACACACGCTAAATTAGCAAATTTGGATGTTTAATTAATTAAAGCGCTCTGTTTAATTATTTAAATTACTTTGTTTAATTATTTAAATTCATAAAATGTCCCAAAAAATAGGAAAGATTAAACCTGTAGAGATTACCGAGGAGCTCAAAAAATCATATTTGGATTATGCGATGAGCGTTATCGTCGCCCGAGCTCTCCCTGACGTCCGCGATGGTTTAAAACCAGTCCACCGGCGAATTCTTTACACAATGTACCAAATGGGACTTATCCCACCAGCAAAACACGTCAAAAGCGCAAAAATCACGGGCGAAGTAATGGGAAAATACCATCCCCACGGCGATATTGCTATTTACGACACTTTAGTTCGTTTGGCTCAAGATTTCTCAATGAGATACCCTTTAGTTGATGGACAGGGAAATTTTGGCTCGGTTGATGGCGACCCCCCGGCTGCAATGCGCTACACTGAGGCGCGATTAGCTCCAATTGCCAAAGAGCTTTTGGCTGACTTGGAAAAAAATACGGTAGAAATGAGGGACAATTTTGACGCTACTTTGAAAGAGCCTGTTTTTTTACCGGCAAAACTCCCAAATCTTTTACTTATGGGTTCTGAGGGAATTGCCGTAGGAATGGCAACCAAAATTCCCCCTCACAACCTTGCCGAAGTTGTTGATGCTTTGGTTTTTATGATTGAAAACGGCAAGATTATTACCCCAGAAACGGAAATTAAAAAAATAGAACTTAATGAAGAAAATTTAGCCACTAACGCTTTAGCGGCTAAATTTGAATCAGAAATAACTACCGAGCAGCTTTTGGAATTACTAAAGGGGCCAGATTTTCCAACTGGGGGAATTGTTTACAACAAAAATGAAATTCTTCAAGCCTACAATACTGGTCGGGGGAAAGTAACTGTTCGAGGAAAAGCAAATATTGAAGAAACCAAAGAAGGGAAGTTTAGAATTGTTATCAACGAAATTCCTTATCAAGTAAATAAAGCCCAATTGGTGGCAAAAATTGCCTTGCTGGTCAAAGAAAAAAGACTTGAAGGAGTAGCTGATATTCGAGATGAGTCTGACCGCCATGGGCTGCGGATTGTCTTAGATTTGAAAAAATATGCTAAACCTAAGATAATTCTCAATAGCCTTTACAAATACACTTCTTTACAGACAAGTTTTCCCTTCAATATGGTTGCTTTAGTCGATGATGTTCCCCAAACTTTAAATCTTAAACAAATTCTTTTGGAATTTATTCGTCACCGGCAAAAGATAGTCATCAGGCGAACTGCTTTTGAGCTAGAAGAAGCTAAACGCCGGATTCATATTTTAGAAGGTCTTAAAATTGCCCTGGATAATCTTGATGCCGTCATCCAAACAATCAAAAAATCCTCCACTGTCGAAGCTGCTCGGGCCAACCTAATGAAAAAATTTAATCTTTCGGAAATTCAAGCCCAAGCAATTTTGGAAATGCAACTCCGCCGGTTGGCCGCCTTAGAAAGGAAAAAGATAGAAGAAGAATACAAGGAAGTGGGCAGACAAATTGAATATCTCACCGCTCTCCTAATGGACCCGAAAAAGATTCTTAAAGTTATCGTCGACGAGCTTTTGGAGCTTAAGGAAAAATACGGGGATCCCCGAAGAACAAAGATTTATCCTCAACCAGTTGAGGAGTTTTCCGAAGAAGATTTGGTTCCTAACCAAAACTGTCTGGTTACTTTAACGAAAAGCGGCTATATTAAGCGGCTCCCTTTGGGGACTTATCGCACCCAGCAACGAGGAGGAAAAGGGGTTTCAGGAATGAAAACCAACCAAACCGATGAGATTTTGCATCTTTTTCCTTGCCAGACTCATGATAATATTTTGTTTTTTAGCGATAAAGGGAGAGTTTTTTCTGCCAGGGCTTGGGATATCCCTGAAGGCTCAAGGCAAGCAAAAGGTCAAGCAGTGATTAATTTAATCAATATTGACCAAGAGGAAAAAATCCAATCTGTTTTGGCGATTAGTCCGACCGAAAAAGAAACCAAATATCTTTTAATGGCCACTAAAAAGGGGATTGTCAAAAAAACAGAACTTCAAAAATTCGCTCACCTCCGCAGTTCCGGCTTAATTGCCATTAAACTCGATTCCCAAGACGAACTTTGCTGGGTAAAACCAACGAGCGGGAAAGACCAGGTCCTGCTGGTTACCCATTTTGGAAAGTCAATTCGCTTTAACGAAGCCGACATCCGACCAACAGGCCGAGATACCCGAGGGGTAAGAGGAATTGCCTTAAAGAAAGGGGATTGGGTCGTCGGAATGGAAATCATCCCCGGCAAAACGGAAAAACCAAAAGATCGAAGGCGAAAATTTTTCCAGGATATTTTAGTCGTTATGGAAAAAGGGTTGGGTAAAAGAACAGCAATCAATCAATACCCGGTTCAGAAGCGGGGTGGGGTAGGGGTAAAGGTAGCTAAGGTAACGGAAAAAACCGGAAAAGTAATTTGCAGTAAGCTAGTCAATCAAAGAGTTTTTCAGGTAATTTTAACCAGCAAAAAGGCCCAGGTGATTAAACTGCCTTTGAAAAATGTTCCCCGGTTGGGACGAGACACTCAGGGAGTAATTTTGATGCGCTTTTCCAAACCAGCAGATACGGTTGCCGCCGTCGCCTGTTTGGAAAAATAGCAATTTCTTAAAATGGATATGCGATCGCATGTCCTTTTTAAGATTTTTTTGAGCTTGCTAATTTTCTCTTTTTAGCCTGGCGGGCATAAGAAAGGAGGGTTTTAAAAATCTCATTTGCCCGGGAAGAAAGCCAATCATCGGGTAAAAGTTCTCGTGGTAATCCCGGATCATCCACTAAAATAGAAAAATATTCCCCTTGGCACTCTTCGAATTTTCTCAAAAGTTCAGCTTTTGGCTGTTTCAAAAATTCCCCCCATCTAGTCACAAAATCGAGATAACGACGATGGAGATCGTCTAACCCCCAAACAGCGTTAGCCAATTCTTTCTCACTTTCTCCGGTAAGCCTTTCCATTTCAAAAACAACTGCATATTCTTCCAAACTGTTTTCTTCGAGAAAATCGGCTATTTCTTCACTAATATCGAATGGGGTAATATAAACCGAGCGCTGAAGCATGCCAAAACCTAAAGATTTAAGTTTATTTCGGAATGTTTCCCTTTTGACTTTCATTCTCTCGGGAATGTCAAAAACTATTTGACGCCACTTTCCATCCCAAGGTTTCTTTTGGAAACGAAGGAGAGGAACATCTTTAATTAACCGGGTTCTACCTTTATCAGTAAAACGAAAATAAACTTCCCCTTTTTCATCAACCACTTTCTCAATATCTCCACTTCTTTGGAGTTGATGAGCGATATTTGCTGCCCGATGACGCTCATATTTAGAAAATCCCGAAAAATCATATGGATTAAAGAAGACATCATATATATCCTCAGCCATCTCAGCAAAACTGGCAGCCACTAAATAGAAAAGTCGCTTTTTAAGAGATTCTCTCTTTTTAACTCTCATCTTTCTTAAGAAATATTATCACAAAAAGGGTTGCGATCGCATATTAAAATTAAGAAAAATAGTTACCTCCCTTTACCGTGGAAGGCTTCATGAATTTGCCGAAGTTGTTTATTGGTAACATGGGTGTAGATTTGAGTGGTGGCGATGTTTTTATGGCCAAGCATCTCCTGAACACTGCGGATATCCGCCCCGGCCATCAGCAAATCAGTAGCAAAAGAGTGACGTAAGGTATGAACGGTGGCATCAACCGGAAGTTTTGCTTTCTTAACATATTTTTTAACTATCCGCTGAATTGAGCGAACGGAAAGTCGCATTTTCTCCCCGTCGGTTATCTCCAAATTTTTTCCCGGTGAACGGATAAAAAGAGGTTTGAAGTTGTCAATCCTAAGATCCAGATACTTCTTTAACCATTTTGCCGCTGACAGGGAGAGAAAAACCACACGCGCTCGTCCTCCCTTGCCAATAACCCCAAATTCTCGTCTTTTTAAATCAATTTGGTCCCGATTTAGCTTTACCAACTCGGAAACCCGCAGTCCGGTTGAAAAAAGCGTTTCTAAAATTGCCTTGTCTCGCAAACCACGAGGGTCAGAAATTTCTGGTTGGGCTAAAAGGCGAGCTACCTGCTCGGTGGTGAGAAACTTTAGACTTCGGCTTTCTGCCTTCGGCAGATCAATTTTTTCCGGAGAAATTATCTTATAGTCATTTTTAATTAACCATTTAAAAAAAGACCTTAAGGCTATCACATGATAGGCTTGAGTGCTACGAGAAAGGAGAATACCATTTGGGGCGGTAAATCGGGCTAAAAAGAGCCTATATTTTTTGATAATTTCCAAATTTATTGAGCTTAAACTAACCTTGGGGAAATTCTTTTTTAACCATAAAGAAAAACGACCTAGATAATGACGATAATTCCGCAAGGTTAGGGGAGAGCAGTTGCGGGTAAGCTGCAAATCCTCCAAAAACTCTTCGATTAAACGATCTATCTCCGTGCTGGGCAATTTTTCTAATTTTTTATTTTGGTCGGCAGGCATTAAATAATAGTTTACACCAAGCGAGGCGAGGTGTCAAATATTGTGCGACATTTTCTCTTTTTTCTTAAAATCCATATGCGATCGCATATCATTTTTAAGATTTTTTTCATTGCCCGCGTCTTGATTGTTTTCTAATTTTTCCCCAATAATTCAAAAGTTTCTTTGGGGGAGTTTTAAGAAAATAAAGGGAAAATTTTCTTTTTAAGAACTTTCTCATATAATTTCCTGAAATCACCAAAGCCGCTAAAGCCTCTAAAAAGCCCTTTTTGTTATAAAAATGATTAGTTAGTCGTCATTAAAAGATGTTTGAAAGTAAAATTTATGCCGGACTAAAAATTCTTCGGATTTTGGATTTTTAGGGGTAAGGCAAAAAATCAGAGAAATAAGGAAAAAGAAATTTTAAAATAAAAAAATTTTACAAAATATAAGTTTAAAATGTTTAAGAGTTTAAAAGTTTAATTTTTTGCCCTCCCCTCCAAGATACCAAGAATAACGTCGCAAAAGCTACATTGTGCGACTACATATACTTCGGGTTTTCTACTCCCCTCCTAAAAGAGTCTTACTCTTTTTAGGGGAGAAAAGAAGAGTTTGGATATTGCTCCTCTGGCGGCTTGGAAGATCCCTTATCTTTCTTAAAAAATAAACATATTTCTAATCTCTACCCTAAAGTTATCCACAGTTCCCCAAAGATGACTATATCAAAGTATATCAGGTTAGCAGTTCTTCTTGGAATTTGCCAGTGTGGGCTTCGCGCTCCGTGAAAATCAGCCTATAGTATTTGTGAAAATCTCTCCTCATATATTATAGGATATCAGAAGTTTAAGAGTATAAGGGTTTAAGACTCCCCTCTCCCCTGTCTTGGATGTCTTGAAAAAATTTTAGCCGCCCCAATGAGTTGTCAGAAAAATAACCAGAAGAACAATTATTCCCACCCCAAAATATTCATTTATTGTTTTGGGGAATAAACGCCCCGCCAACTGCTGTTGAGCCAAACCCAAACTGATATATAAAGCAGTGGAAAGAGCAAGCGAACCAACGGCGACTTTAACCGGCCAGAAAGAAAACGCCGCTGCCACCTCACCCTGAATTAGAGAGAAGGCAAAGGTATAAATCAAAAGTCTTAAGGTAATTTTTTCCTCAAGATTAATACACCAAAGACCCTGAACAATCAAAGGAAAGCTGACAAGCATCGCCAATAAAAAATTTAGCCAAAAGGCAAATCGAAAAGACAAAATAGTGTCGTAAAGAAAAAATGAAGTCACCAACGTCAACAAAAAACCAACTGCTTGGGCAGAACGCAAAAGTTGGATGGTCCTCACGGCGGCAACAGAAAAAATATTGCCAACCAGTAAAAGAATATAAATCCCCAATCCATATAAAATTATTACCGGAATTCTTGTTAACCAAGCAGCGGGAAGTAAAAAGTAAAAAAGGCCAACACCGGCGGTGAATAAAGTAGGCAGAACCAAAACCGTAAACCATTCAACCCCCCCCAAGCCCTCGGTCAAAGACCAAGCAGATAAAAAATAAGCAAAACCGATTAAAAGAGCAATCGCTTGGTAGCGCCAAGAAATATTACTGATTTCAATTCCCAAAAGTCCTAAGGACAAAAGGAAAGCACTAATTACAAATTTTTGCCTCTTGCTAATTTTTTTCGCTCTCAAGTTTTGCCAAAACTTCATTGGGGATATCAAAATTGGCATAAACTTTTTGAACATCTTCATGGTCCTCCAAAGTCTCCATAAATCTCAAAACCTTTTCCGCTTTTTGGGAATCTCCAATAAGAAGTGGTGTTATTGGTTGCATTACCAATTCTGCTCCCTTTACGGAAAAACCGGCATCTTCTATTTTCTTTTTCATTTCTTTTAATTGCTGGGGGGGAATATAAACTTCAATCGCATCGGTGGCCTCCTCCACATCTTCGGCTCCAAAATCAATAAGTTTTAAAATTTGGTTATCAACATCGCTCGTTTTTTCCACGGTAATCAAACCCATTTTCTTAAACTGATAAGAGACCGCCCCGGGAGCGGCTAAACTTCCCCCTCCCCTTTCAAAGATATTTTTTATTTCCGCCGTCGTTCGATTTTTAT
>JBNAVS010000016.1:0-9442 GCA_049700235.1 Microgenomates group bacterium | reverse complement strand
AAAATCGCATCTTTAACAAAACGGGCTTCGTAAATTGGAATCAAGGGAGCATTCTTAATTACCTCCCTCGCCGCCTCAATCAAACCAATGTTGGCTAAAATATCATTGGTGATGGTGAATCGTGGTTGGTACATGATATATAAATAATAATCGCACCTTTTGCGGAAAAAAACAAGAAGGGGTTAGCGCCAATATTCTCCCAAAACCTCAGGGATTTTTTCTGCCAAATCGTCGGCGTTGTAGGCAAAACCGACTTTTTTATAAAGTTCGTCGGCGGTTTTCTTGACCAGCCAGGCGGCCGCTGAGGCGGCTAAAAATGGCGGATTTTTTGCCGCCAGTCCAATCGTTAAGCCTGCCAAAACATCACCCGTCCCTCCTTTTGTCAACCCCGCATTTCCTCCCCTAACCAAAACGCATTTTTCCGGCGAACAAACAATTGTTTCTGGCAATTTAAGGACAATGGTGCAGTCAAATTTTTTTGCCATTAGATTTGTCAGTTTTGAGATTTGAGATGTAGATTTAACATTTGACATTTGAGATTTAAGATCAAATAACATCTCAAACTCTTTCCTATTCGGGGTCAAAATCGCATTTTTGGGGATAAATTTTGGACTCATTGTCTGCAAACTTCCGGCATCAATCACCCATTTTTTTTGGGAAAACTGTTGTAAAAGTTCCTCGGTAATCCTTTTAGTCTTTTCCCCAACCTCATCTAATTTGTTTGAAATTTGGAATTTGGAATTTGGAATTTTTGCGCGATAGCGCAATAGTCCTGGCCCAATTAAAACGGCATCAGACTTTTGGATATAATCTTTCACCTCTTCAAACGGCACCCAAATAAAAGCACCCAATTGGCTTTTGATTTTTTCCGCCACCTTGCCGACTGAAGGCTCGGGCGAGCTAAAAAAGACCATATCCACCAGTCTTGAAGCTGTCTTTAGTGCCAAAATCGGCGCTCCATGAAATAAACTCGAGCCACCAATAATCGTCACTTTGCCATTGTCTCCTTTAATAGATTTTAGCGCTGGTTTAAAAAGTTTTTTTAATTCTTGGGGCTTAAAGCCTTCCATTCTTTTATTATTCTACTATCCTAAATTTCTATACCTCTCTATCTCTAATTTAATTATCTCCATCTTCTTCCTCGCTTCCGGAGCAACTAAGTGAATATCGGTGGTGGTAATGATGGTTTGTTGGCGAGGAATGACTTCCAAAAGCCGCTCTCTTCGCTCATAATCAAGCTCGGAAAAAATATCGTCGAGTAAAAGAATCGGCCGTTGACCGGTTTTGCTTGTAATAAACTCTAACTCCGCCAATTTTAAACAGAAAACCGCCGTCCGCTGTTCCCCTCGGCTTCCAAAAACAGAAAGATCTCTTTTAATTTGGGATTTGGAATTTAGAATTTGGAATTTTACCTCGTCCCTATGCGGCCCAACCAAAGTCATTCCCGCCGCTACCTCTTCTTCGGCATATTGCTGGAGACGCTGGGGAGAAATAATGCTTTTGTGGTAAACTAAATGGAGTTTTTCAAAATAGTCTGGCTGGCTGTTAACAAACTCAATAAATTCCTCCCTTTTTTTAGTTATTACCTCACCATTTCCCACCAACAGCTTATCCCAAAAATATAAAGTCGTTCTTGGTTTTCCCTCATCTCTGATTTGCTCCAAAAGTTTATTTCGCTGGCGCAAGCCTTTTTTATAAGACAAGGAGGCCCGCCGATACTCTCTATCGACCTGCTCCAAAACCGAATCCAAATAATCGCGCCGCTGAAGCGGGCTGCCAACAACTATTTCCAAATCTTCCGGTCCGAAATAAACACAACGTAAATTGCCAACAAAATCCATCATCCGTTTATTCACCCCGTTAATTTTGTAAATCTTTTTCGCCACTTTTTTTCCGTTTATCTCTCCTCTAGTTAAGATTATTTCTAAAACATTTTCATTTGACATTTGACACTTGACATTTGACATTTGCTTGCCGTATTCAATCATTTCCGCCTCAATTTCTGCCCGAAAAGACTTACCGCTCGCCAAAAGATAAATCGCCTCCAAAAAATTTGTTTTACCGCAGGCATTTGGGCCAACAACCAAAGTAATCCCCGGTGAAAAGCTAAATTCTTTTTGGGAATAATTGCGAAAATTCTGAAGAGTTAATGATTTTAAAACCATAACAAGTTAATTTCAAAACTCAAATGGTTAATGTTAAAAAACTTTAAAAGATTTTAGATTTAAGTTGTAGTTTTGAGATTTGAGATTTGAGATTTGAGATTTATTTTTGGCATTTCGGACACCAAAATGTCCCTCTTCCCCCCAAATTTATTCTTTTAACAATCGACCCGCACCTTCGGCATTTTTCCCCTTCTCGTTGATAAACCCGAAAATGCTTTTGGTATTCTCCCGGCTCACCGGTCGGCTTAACATAAGCCTCATCTTTAGCAGAAGAACCGCCATATTTTAAACCTTCTTCCAAAACTTTAATAATCGCCTCCCTTAACTTCTTAATTTCTTCATTACTTAATTTCTTCGCCGACCGGGTCGGCATAATTCCTGCCTCAAAAAGCGCCTCATTAGCATAAATATTCCCCACCCCGGCAATTTTTGTTTGGTCCATCAAAACTAACTTTATTGGTTTTGAGGTCCGAGAAAAAATCCGGCGCAAATATTCGGTGGTAAACTCTTTATCGAAAGGTTCCGGCCCCAAATCTCCAATTACATTTGACATTTGAGATTTGAGATTTGACATTACTTTTATCCACCCAAACTGCCTTAAATCGTTATAAAATAATTTCCCCCCATCAATTTCAAAAATCACATGGGTTGTCCTTGCCGGCAATTCAGTCCCAGCAAATGGAATTGGATGGCCCAAAACAATAAATTTCGAATTTCGAATTTCGAATTTCGAATTTTCTCCAACCCATACCAGTTGTCCGGTAAGTTTTAAGTGAACCAAAAGCGCCTTGTTGCCGGAAAGCCTGATTATCAACATTTTTCCCCGGCGCTCGATTCCCTCAATTTTTCTCCCAACAACCTCTTTCGGCTCTCCCTGAAAAATCTTTGCCTTTCGGACTTCGATATTTTTAATTGTTTTGCCAACAATCGCCCGTTCTAAAACTCGTTTTATAGTTTCGACTTCAGGTAGTTCCGGCATATATCCTCCTTACTAATTCTATCATTTCTTTTTTAAATCTTTCCTTACTAAAATTTTTTGCCCATCTTCGGCAATCTTCTGGCTTAATTTCTGAATTTCTTAATTTCTTAATTTCTTTTATTAAATCTTCAACCGTGAGTTTATCAAAAAACACTCCTGTTTTCCCTTCAACCACTGTTTCTAAATACCCCCCACCCCGAAAGGCAATCACCGGCCGGCCGGCTGCCTGAGCCTCAACCGGGGTAATCCCAAAATCCTCATCCTCAGCGGCACAAACAAAGGCCTTACAGCCTGTCAAAAGTTTCCATTTTTCCTCTTCCGAAACCCAACCCAAAAACTTTATATTTTTCTTTGCCAGCCCCCGTAAATATTTTTCCTGACTTCCCCGGCCGTAAATTAAAAGTGGCCAACCCAATTTATTAAAGGCCCTAATAATCAAATCAAAATTCTTCGCCCTCTCCAGCCTCCCCCCTGCTAAAAAATAGACTTTCCTATTGACACCCCCAGGGTGAAAAGATATTGACACCCTGGGTATTTCCACTGGCGGAGAGATTATTTTTGCCTTCCGGCGATAAAATTTAGCAATTCTTTTTTGGACTTCCCGGCTGTTAGCAACAAAAATGGTTACTTTTTGCGCCTGACGAAAATCATATTGCCTCATAAAAAAATTAACCACCAGCGCATAAATTCTAATCAGGGGATTTTTTTGCCAATTTTTTGAAGTTTCGTAACCATACAAATAGCGTGGGGGAGTGTGGCAATAACAAATCTCTTTGGTTTTTTCCGAAGCAAATCCTTTAGTTATCGCCCAACTGGCAGAAGAAATCACCAAATCATAGCCCGAAAAATCAAAACTTTTCCAAATCAAAGGAATCAAAAAGCGCAAGGGGCTAATTAGCTTATCAGCGGCCGGCAAATATCCAAACCAGCTTTGAACAATTTTTGCCTTGGTAAATGCTTTTCCTGCGGGCGAATTTTTTTTATAAAAAATGGTATAAATTGGTGCTTGGGGCCAAATCTCGTGTAAAGCCTGAAGCACCCTCTCGGCCCCACCATATTCCTTAAGATAGTCGTGAACTAAGGCGATTTTCATAATTTTGAGATTTAATTAGAATAGTTTTATTTGTTCTCCCTCCCTTTTCTTTTCCTCTTTCCCCTCGCTCCTCGGCAATTTATTTAACAAACTTCTAAATTCCAATTCCTCAAAAACTCGCCGAACCGCCTGGGGATCATAATCTTTTAACTGGCAGGTCTTAAGATTTAATTTTACCGGCGCGTTAGTAACAATTGTGGCTAGTTTTTTTGAAAGTTCGGCACTCTCTTTGCCCTTTTCAAGCTTCTGAGCCACTGAAGCAGCAATTTTTTTTAAATTTTTATAAATGTTTTTCAAAGTTCCAAATTGGTTTAAGAGTTTCACTGCTGTTTTTGGACCAATTCCTGGCACGCCTGGATAATTATCCGAGGCATCGCCAACTAACGCCTTATAATCAACGATTTGTTCCGGCCAAATTCCCAAAACCTCTTTTACCTTTTTTCGGTCAAAAATTTCTGCCTGGGAAAATCCTTTTCCTGGAGCATAAACTTTTACCCCCTCTCGCACCAACTGCATAATATCCCTGTCCCCGGTTACAATAATTACCTCAATTTGAAATTGGGAATTTGGCTTTTGGAATTTTCGACACACTTGCTGGGTAAGGGTGCCAATTATGTCGTCGGCTTCAAACCCCGGAGCGGTAAAAACAGGAATATTCAAAGCTTTCACCACCTCCCAAACTCTTTCAATCTGAGTTTTTAATTCTTTTTCCATTTCCGGCCGTTGAGCCTGATAACCAACATACTCTTTATGGCGAAAAGTGGGCACTGGTAAATCGAAAGCAACGGCAACATACTCCGGCTGAAGATCCTTTAAAACTGTGAGTAAAATTCTGGTAAATCCATAAACGGCATTGACAATTTCTCCCTTTCTTGTCCGCAGGCTTGGAGGAAAAGCATGGTAAGCCCGATGCAAAATCGCATGCCCGTCGATGAGAACTAATCTCTTCATTGAAGCTATTTTATCACAGAAGCTACTATTGGAGTCTTTTTCACTTAAGCAAGCCTTTCTTTTTTAAAAGTTTAGTCTCTCGCTCATCTTCGGCAAAAAACTCCTTCAAATCAGAATCGGAATAACTCCGAACCTGATAAGGTAAGGTTCTAACTGGCTCAATTATCAGCCTACCTTTTTCTCCTTTTACCCGAGCAAAAGCGCCTTCTGTAAATCCCAATTCTTCTCTCAATTTTTTAGGAATTGTTAACAACCCCTTCGGCTGAATCTTTACCAGCTCTTCTTGAATTGGATAGAACATTTTTTTCTCCTTTCTAACTTTCCATATTACAGAAATTCAGAATTTTTGTCAAGTCCTATTGCCCCACTCCCCGCTGATAAACTGCCGGCCAAGAAACATAGTTTGACCAGAAAGTTTTTTCTTCTTTTAAGCTTCCATCGGCATTAAAAACTTTTCTGGTAAACGAAACCTTTGCTCCCCAGTGGGCAGAATCAATTCTTTTGACCACCCCTGCTGGCAAACTTGGCTCATCAATGTAAATCGGCTCCGGCGGGGGAGTTTGAGAATGAACAACCGGCTTGCTAATTTCTACCCGCCGACCATCTGAACTTCCATAAAGCTGAAACGCCAACCTTTTTGCCTCTTTATCAACAACAGTTTGGATTAAAATATAGGCGGGAGTGTCGTTTTTAAACTTTAAATCAGGCGATGGCGGATAAACGGTTGCGTCCAAACCCGGCGGATAACCTCCTTGCTCATAAAAACCAACCCGGTAATAATGAGGTTGACGTTCAACGATTGGCAAACCCGCATTTAAAGCGGCGCGAAATAAAGTTGTTGAAACCTGACAAACTCCTCCGCCATCTTCCAGCACCGTTGCCTTATTTTTAATTACATAAGCAGGTTTGTAACCAACTTCAGCCGAGATTGTCCCGATTTTTTGGGCAAAAGAAAAAGTCTCTCCCGGAGGAATCACCACTCCGTGTAAATAAGAAGAGGCCAAAATTATATTGTGGACCCGCGAGGGAATTGAATCTTTAAAAAAAGATTCGCCTTCAGCCAAAAGCTCACGGATTCCTAACTTATTGCTCTGCTCGGTGGTTATTTTTGGCTTTATCGCCCTCACCGGCAAATCCAAAGCAACTAACGGTTTTCCTCCCCCTGTCCGGGAAAAAGCCAAAACAACCAGCGATTTAACCTGTTTTTTATCTACTTCCCGTCCTTCTTTGGAAACCTGAAAATTAATTACTTTTCCCTGTTTAAATTCAAACAGGGCATCCTGGACCGGCCGGTCAACTTCGGCTGCCATTTGGGCTACTATCTGCTCAAGTTTTTCTTGACTATATTTAAAAGTAGGTTTTATTTCCAAAGGAAAAATCAGCAGCCGATAAAGGTTGGCAAAACTGCCGACAGTGTCGCCTTCTCGCCCCTTCGTCAAAACCTCATTAATCATTGCCTGTTTATCCAGCTCCCAACCTATCATTTGGGGAATTATTTCCCAGCGCTTCTCTTCCCCTACGCCGTTCTGCCAGAAAAAAATCACCTTTTGCTGGTTAATTTCCGCTTCTTTTTCGCTTAAAAATTCCTCCAACTCCCCAACATTTTTTCCCGAAACCGACTCGCCAAAAACAAACACTCCTGGATAAACCAGACCTTGATATTTATCCTTTATCGCCAAAACCGCTGCCGTTAAAACCAAAAAAATGATTACTCCTCCAAACAAACAACCTAACACAAAATTTCTTACAATCCTTACGATCCGAGACTGTTTTGGCTTTACGAACCGGTTATAAAAGGGTCTAAGTTTAGAATAATTTAAGAATTTGCTCAAGGTCATGGCGCAAGGAAGGGGTACGGATTAGAGTGACTAAAATCTTTCGGTTGTCTTTTTGAAGCATAGCAACTAAAGAAAGCATCCCTTGTTCTCCCAAGCCTGGTTTCCCTGCCAAAATCGGAAAATCATCCCAAAGCAAAAATTTGTTGCGGATTAAATAAGCCCGATGGTTGGCGGTTTTTGGCAGATATTTTTCTCTGATAGCAGAAATTTCTAAAATTTTCGGATAACGAGTAAAAACCTCCCGGCCAAATAAAAACAAATCGTAAGCAGTGGTGTATTGCCCTTCTTCATCCAAACCCGAGGGAGTGGTAAAGTTGGTGTTTTTCGCCCCAACTTTTTTTGCCCATTCATTCATCCAGCCAACAAAAGTTTCTCTTTTTCCACCAATTCCCTGGGCAATTGTCTCCGCCGCATCATTGCCAGAAGCCAAAAGCAAACCATAAAGCAATTCCTCTAAGCTAAATTTCTCCCCAAAAGCCAAATTCATACTGCTTTCGCCGACAACAGTTGGATAGTAATTAACCGTCATTTCTTCATTTAATTCTCCCTTATCCAAAGCAACGGCGGCGGTGACGATTTTTATCGTCGAAGCCGCTTGAAGTTGCCTATGAGAATCTTTTTCAAAAATAAGTTTATTGCGCGTCAAGTCGTAAACATAAGCCCCTTGGGCTAAAATTTTTTCCTCGCTTTCTGGTTGGCCGAAGTCAAAATCAGTTTCTAAAGTGGTAATTTCTCCCAAAATTTGCCCGCTTTTTGGAGCCAAAGGTGAAAGAATTTGCCTTTCTCCCCTTAAGGCCAAAAACAAACTTCGCAGCAGCGGATATTGCCAGAAAGAAAAAGAAATTAAAACCAGCAAAAAACCGAAAAGAAAGAAAAATTTAATTTTCATCTTGAAGGGCAAGGCTATTTTTTCTTCATCAGTTTTTGAAATTCCTCACCTTCAATTGTTTCCTTTTCCAAAAGCCGGCGGGCAACCAAATCAAGACGCCGCCGGTTTTTCTTCAAAATCTCCACTGCCCGTTTGTACCCCTCATCAACAATCCGCTTAATTTCCTCATCAACTTTTGCCGCCATTTTTGGGGAAATTTCTGTTGGTTGCCACCAGCTCTTCCCCCATTCGCTTTCCTCAATCTGCGGTCCTAAATAAATCGGACCTAACCTACTCATCCCAAAATCAACGACCATCTTTCTGGCAATTTGGGTTGCCTTGTCAATATCGGAAGCGGCTCCGGCAGTAAATTCATTAAAAACCAGCTCCTCGGCTGCCCGACCACCAAGCAAAGAAGCAATCGTCTCTTCCAAATGAGACCTTGTTTCCGTATAACGCTCTTTTGTCGGCGGAATTAAAGTAAAACCCATCGCCAACCCCCGGGAAATAATCGAAACCCGAGAGACCGGATCCATATGGGGCAAATGATAAGAAACAACCGCATGGCCCGCCTCATGATAGGCAGTCATCTTCCGCTCCTCATCAGTTTGGAGCCTTTTTTTCTCCGGCCCCAATTTTACTTTTAAGGCGGCCTCATTAATATCTTTCATCGTAATTGCCTTCCGATTTTCTCGGGCTGCCAAAATTGCCGCCTCGTTTAGCATGTTTTCCAAATCTGCTCCGGAAAAACCAACAGTTGAACGAGCAACATCATCCCAGTTAACATCTTTTTCAAAAGGCTTTCCCCGGGCATGAATTGCCAAAATCGCCTTTCTATCTTCCAAATCAGGCAAATCCAAGACTATCCGCCGGTCAAACCTCCCCGGCCGCATTAAAGCCGGATCGAGAAGATCTCCGCGATTGGTAGCCGCGAGCACGATTATATTGTCATTCGGGGTAAAGCCATCCATCTCTACCAAAATCTGATTTAAAGTCTGTTCTCGCTCGTCATGACCGGCAGTGATTCCTAAGCCCCGCTGTCTCCCGATAGCGTCAATCTCATCGATAAAAATAATTGCTCTTCCTGCTTTTTTTGCCTGGGCAAATAAATCCCTAATCCTTGCTGGCCCAACCCCAACTAACATCTCCATAAACTCCGAGCCGGCGGCAGAAAAAAAGGGGACATTTGCCTCACCGGCGACTGCTTTTGCCAAAAGAGTTTTCCCGGTTCCGCTTGGTCCAATCAAAATTACCCCCTTTGGCGTTCGCGCTCCCAACTTGCGATATTTTTCCGGATGTTTTAGGAAATCAACTACCTCCTGAAGCTCTTTTTTTGCCTCCTCAACTCCGGCAACATCTTTAAAAGTTACTACCTGCTTTCCTTTGGCAAAAAGCCTGGCGGTTGATTTTCCAAAACTAAAGATTGACTCTTGGGCACCTTTTGCCTGGCGGAAAAGATAAACAAAGAAGAAAACCATTAAGGCAGCAGGAACAACGGTAGAAATAAGGTCTAAAAGCGAACCGGAAATTGGCAAATCCCTGACTACC
>JBNAVS010000015.1:0-9900 GCA_049700235.1 Microgenomates group bacterium | reverse complement strand
AGGCTCGGGAATATATTCATCAACCGCCTTCATCAGCTCCAAGATAGATTTTTTCGCCTCCTCATCTCCCTCAATTGCCTTCAGCGCCGAGCCGCGGATCACCGGAACTTTGTCCCCAGGAAACTTATATTTTGTCAAAAGTTCCCGGATTTCCATCTCAACAAGGTCCAAAAGTTCCTTATCTTTAACCATATCTACCTTGTTTAAGAAAACGACAATTGCCGGAACATTGACCTGGCGGGCTAACAAAACATGCTCCCGGGTTTGGGGCATTGGTCCATCATCAGCGGCAACGACCAAAATTGCCCCATCCATTTGGGCTGCCCCAGTTATCATGTTTTTAATAAAGTCCTTGTGTCCAGGACAGTCAATATGGGCATAGTGGCGTTTTTCTGTTTCGTATTCTACATGGGAAATAGAGATTGTCATTCCCCGAGCCTTTTCTTCCGGAGCATTGTCGATTTGCTCGTAGGCAAGGGGGGTAGCTAAACCTTTTTCGGCTAAAACCTTAGTAATTGCCGAAGTTAAGGTTGTCTTTCCATGGTCTACATGACCAATAGTTCCAATGTTAACATGGGGTTTTTTTCTTTCAAATTTTGCTTTTTCTGCCATTTTTCCTCCTTTAACTTTTTAAACTTTAAACTAATTTTAACTTCTTGTCAAGAGTATATCAAGATTTTTTTAATTTTACAAGACCCTTTTTTATTTTTCAAGCCCCAATTTTAAGTTGCAAAACCAACCGCTTTTGCCCCCCCAAAAACCAAATAATGTTGAACCTTTATCTTTCCAGGGTTAGCTTTAAAAGAGCGTCTTAGAGCTTTTCTATAGGCTTTATCTAATTCAGGGTTAAAAGAAGGTTCACCAAAGAGGAATATTCTTTCTTCATTTATATCATAAGGTGTTTTACATACCATGGGGCTTTACACTCCGACGGCCTTCATTCTCCTACCAATTTTTAAGTTTTAGTCCTTCAATTATTTTAAAATGTTTAACATTGCTAGTTACTAAGATTAAATCAAATTTTATTGCCGTGGCAGCAATTAGAGCGTCCAATATCAATAAACCCGATGGTAAAGTGTATTTTTCTAATAATTCTAAAGCGAGAGTGGAAATTTGTTCATCAATGAGCAAAATTTTTGTGTTGCGGAAAAATTGTTTGGCTGATTCTAATTCTCTTTTGTTGCCCACCCCCTGATAAATTTCACCCACTGTAACGATAGAAACAATAATTTCTTCTAAAGATTCTAAAAATGCTGCTGCCTTCCTATCTTTCCTTGAGAAATCTATGATAATATTAGTATCAACAAGATATTTGCTCATCTATTTTCCTAATTCTTAAACTTTGCCTCTTTCTCATTTTTAAAACCCATAAAGAAGAATTTTTCATCTCCTTTCTGTTTTTCCATATTCCATAAAAAGATAGGTTTTTTAAATTTCTTTTTCCCCTTTTTTGCTTATTACTTTTTTGCTTATTATTCAGAGCACCAACCGGAATTAGCAGTGCCTTTTCTTTGCCAAATTTAGACACTAAAAAGCTTTCCTTACCAATAGCAACCCTTTCCAAAACCTCGGCCAGATTATCCCTCAACTCCTTTGTAGAAAGTGGCTGCAAATTTTGCATAGTTTAAATTTAGCACACTTTTAAAACTTTGTCAATAATTTTTATTTTCGCGCCTGCGAATACTCCGCCCTTCCACATAAAGTGGCGTTCCACCGTAAAGGTGCGTGGTACCCACGGTGCTTTACGCACCACATGACTTTACGCCGCGGGCGGGGAGGATGTCATTTTCGCGCCTTAAATGAGACTAATCGGCCCCATGTCTTGTAGAGAAACCGGCTCTTTTTTCTACAATTTTTTGGGCAATGTTTGCTGGAACCTCTTCATAATGTGAGGGCTCCATATAAAATGTTCCCCGTCCTTGGGTCATACTCCGCAAAGTAGTAGCATATCCAGGGACTTCGGCAAGGGGAACAAGGGCAGTAATTACCCGCAAATTTCCCTTTTCCTCACTTCCCAAAATTTGAGCTCTTTTACTTGATAAATCACCAATAACATCGCCCATAAATTCCTCGGGAGTGGTGACTTCAAGCTTCATAATTGGCTCCAACAAAACTGGCTTTGCTTGCTTGACTGCCTCTTGCAAAGCCTGGGAACCGGCAATCTTAAAGGCAATATCTGAAGAATCAACCTCATGATAAGTTCCATCATAAACAGCAACCCCCATATCAACCATTGGATAACCAGCCAAAACCCCTTTTTCCATCGCCTCTTTAACTCCCTTTTCTATCGCCGGAATAAATTCTGAAGGAATTGCCCCACCTTTAATTTCATTTATAAATTTAAAACCTTCTCCCCGATTAAGCGGCTCTACCCGCAAAAAACAATGACCATATTGACCCCGACCGCCTGATTGGCGAATATATTTTCCCTCGGCGGTAGCAACTTGTTTAATTGTTTCTTTATAGGCAACTTGGGGCTCACCGGTATTTGCCAAAACCCCAAATTCTCGCTTCATCCTGTCAACTAAAATCTCCAAATGAAGCTCACCCATTCCACAAATCAAAGTTTGACCTGTCTCAGGGTCAGATTTGATTTTAAAAGTTGGATCCTCGTCGGCAAGTTTTCTTAAAGCTAAACCTAATTTTTCTTGGTCAGCCCTAGTTTTCGGTTCAATCGCCAAAGAAATTACCGGTTCAGGAAACAAAATAGACTCTAAAAGTATGGGTTTATCTTTAGTACAAAGAGTGTCACCAGTGGTCGCTTTTTGAAGACCAATGACGGCGACAATCTCTCCAGCAACCGCTAAGTCGATCGGTTCTCTTTGGTTGGCATGCATCAAAAGTAATCTTCCGACTCTCTCCACTATTCTCTGCCTGCTTAAAAAAACTTCTTCGCCCGTTTTTAATGTTCCTGAATAAATCCTAATATAGGTCAGCCGACCAACATGAGGATCTGTTTGGATTTTAAAAGCTAAAGCAGCAAATGGACCGTGAGGGTCAGTTTCTCTTTTTTCTTTTTGGCCAATTTGGGGATTAATCCCTTCAACCGGGGGAAGATCTAAAGGACTAGGGAGGAAATCAACAACACCATCCAAAAGGGGCTGAACTCCCTTATTTCTTAAAGATGAACCACAAAAAACAGGAATTAATTTATTAGCAATTGTCGCCCTTCGCAACCCCGCCTTTAATTCATCTAAAGAAATCTCTTCTCCGGCTAAATATTTGTCTTGGATTACTTCATCAGTTTCGGCAATTTTTTCAATCACTTTTTCTCTTGTTGCCTTAAGTTCCCCAACCAAATCCGGTGGGACTTCTTCTTCCTCATATCTTTCTCCAGTTGGGTCCTTACTTTCATCCCAAATCAAAGCTTTTCCCTCCAAAACCAAAACTACTCCCCGAAAATCTTTCTCTTTTCCCAACGGCAAAGTTAAAACTACCGGCACTGCCCCTAATCTTTCCTCAATCATCTTCACTGTCCGGGGGAAATCGGCGCCAATCTTGTCCATTTTATTCACAAAACAAAGCCGGGGAACATTATATTTATCTGCCTGACGCCAAACAGATTCTGATTGAGACTGAACCCCTTCCTCGGCATCAAAAACAACAATCCCTCCATCCAAAACCCTAAGGGAACGCTCTACCTCGGCGGTAAAATCAACATGGCCAGGGGTATCAATGATATTTATTCGGTGCTCCCGCCAAAAAGTAGTTGTTGCCGCCGAAACAATAGTTATCCCTCGCTCCCTTTCTTGGGGCATCCAGTCCATTTGGGTTGTTCCTTCATCAATATCACCAATTTTGTAAGTTTTTCCAGTGTAATACAAAATCCGCTCAGTTGTTGTTGTTTTTCCGGCATCAATATGGGCAATAATCCCAATATTGCGCACTTTTTCAATGGGAACAACTCGTTTTTCTCCAATTTTCGTCTGATTTGCCATAGATAACTAAAAACCGCCGCCTTTGGCGAAGCAGTTTAAGGTTACAAGAACTATTTTAACAAAAAAACTACCCCAAGGCAAATAAGCCGGGAAAGATGCTAAAATATATTTAATGATTTCTGCCGTGGTTTTAACTAAAAACGAAGAAAAAAATATTGCTCCCTGTTTAAAAAGTCTTTGGTGGTGCGATGAGATAATTGTTATAGACGATTATTCAGAAAACGAAACGATTCCAAGAATTAAAAATTTAAAATTAAAAATTTACAAAAGACATTTAGGTGGAGACTTTGCTAAGCAGCGAAACTTTGGGTTAAAAAAAGCCCAAGGTGAATGGGTTCTTTTTGTCGATGCCGATGAGAGAGTCACCCCGGCCTTAGCGGCGGAAATTAAAAAGAAGATTTTAAAAACCCCCTACCAGGGATTTTACCTAAAAAGGCAAGATTTTTGGGGTGGAAAATTGCTTCAATATGGAGAAACAGCAAATATTAAATTGCTTCGGTTGGGGAAAAAGTCAGCCGGGTGGTGGGAACGACCGGTTCATGAAGTTTGGAAAATCAAAGGAAGAATAGGAGAATTAAAAAACCCCTTGCTCCATTACCCCCACCAAACAGTTAGTGATTTTTTGAAAGATATTAATTTTTACACCGATTTAAATGCCAAATTTTTTTATCAGAAAGGAGTAAAAACTTCTTGCTGGCAGATTTTAGCCTATCCGGCAGGAAAATTTATTGTTAATTATTTTTTAAAAAGAGGTTTTTTAGATGGAACAGCGGGATTTATTTTTGCCTTATTTATGAGTTTTCATTCTTTTTTAACCAGAGCTAAACTTTGGTTGTTGGGACAAAATTCTTACCAGCGGAAATGAGCAAAAGCCTTATTCGCTTCGGCCATCCGGTGAACATCTTCTTTTTTCTTGACCGCTCCTCCTTGATTTTGAGAAGCATCCAAAATCTCCGCCGCTAATTTTTCATAAAAGTGATGATATTGACTATTTGGCCGTTGGCGGGCAGACAAAACTAACCAGCGAATTGCTAAAGACTCTCGCCGATCTCCCCGGACTGGCATTGGGACTTGATAAGCCGCTCCTCCAACGCGACGAGGTCTAACCTCCATTGTTGGTTTTACATTTTCCAAGGCTTTGGTAAAAATTTCTAAAGGATGTTTTTTAGTTTTCTCTTTTAATAATTCAAGGGCTTTATAAACCTGTTTTTGTGCAACAGTTTTTTTGCCATCCTTCATCACCCGATTGATTAAACGCGTCACCAACCGGCTTTGGTAAAGCGGGTCTGGGGGTAAAGTTCTTTTTTTAACTGGACCTTTTCTTGGCATATTTTTTAAGTGGGGGCAGCGGCTGCTGGGGCAGTTTCCCCACTTCTTTTAACTCCATATTTAGACCTTGCTTTTTTTCTTCCGACAACGCCAGTAGTATCGTATTTTCCCCTGACAATATGATATTTGACACCAGGTAAATCTTTAACCCTTCCTCCGCGAACGAGAACAATTGAATGTTCGGCTAATTCATGTCCCTCCCCAGGTATATAGGCAGTAATCTCCTGCTTGTTTGAAAGCCTGACTCTGGCAACTTTTCGCAAGGCAGAATTTGGCTTTTTTGGAGTCATTGTTTTCACCGCCAAAACTACACCCCGTTTTAGGGGACTAACGGTCGGAATTATTTGGCGCTTTAAAGCGTTAAAACTCCGCCGCAGGGCGGTTGCTTTTACTTTCTTGACGATTTTTTTCCGCCCCTTTCTGATTAATTGAGATACTGTCGGCATAAGCTAATTTTAACAGATTTAAAGCATCTATTCAATCTTCTGTCCAGCTCACAGACTTTTTAGACATTCCTCCTTTCTCAATAAGGTAGTCTAAAGGCGATTTAAAACCCAAAGACTCATGAGCCCTTTTGGTATTATAGAATAACAGATGAATGTCTAAAATGTTTCGTAACCTATTCATCTTTTGTATAATATAAACACAACTAAAAACAGCTATCAAGAAATTATGCCTGAAACAGAACACAATATGAGAAACCGTGAGTTGTGGCAATCACAAAATTTCCTAAGAAGACCAGAGTTTGTAGCAAATCTTATCGAAAGAACTACAATAACTGATAGTGATCTCGTTGTCGAAATAGGTCCAGGGAAGGGTATAATCACCCAACAGCTAGCCAAAAGGGCAGGTAGAGTAATCGCTGTTGAAGTAGACCAAAGATTAGCAGCTAATCTCAAAGCCTCTTTTCAAGGTGTGCCCAACATTCAAATAGTCGAGGCTGATTTCCTAAAATGGGAACTTCCAGGCACACCATATAAGGTTTTTTCCAACATTCCCTTCAACATGACCGCTGATATTGTCAGAAAGCTTACCGAAGATAGAAACCCTCCTCAAGTAGCCTATCTTATTATGCAAGACAAAGCGGCCTTTCGCTTTATTGGTAGACCCAAAGACTGCCAGACTTCAATCCTACTAAAACCATGGTTTGAAGTAAGAATAATTTCAAATATTGACAGATGTGAATTTGCTCCAGTCCCCAACATAAACGCTGTTCTTGCTGAATTTAGAAAAAGAGAGCAACCATTAGTAGAACCAAGGTTCCGGCAATGGTTTAGAGACTTTGTTATTTATGGTTATAACCAGTGGCAACCAACAGTGCTTGATGCGTTTAGAAAAGTTTTTAGCCCAAGGCAAAGAAGCATTATAGAAAGAGAGTTGAAAATTAGAAATCTTAAGCCTTCTGATCTGACTATTGAGCAATGGCTAAAACTATTTGAAACTTTCTTAAGCTTTGTTCCCCAAGAAAAAAGAGATACTGTCAAAGGAGCGGAAAAAAGACTTGAGAGCCAACAACAACGTTTAAGAAAATGGCACAGAACGAGATCTTACTAAAAGACTAAATTCTAAGAAGAGGCTTAGAAGTTGCCTCAAAACGCATCTCTGGTGGAATTGGCCTTATAATTCTTTCACTTTGCATTTTGTATTTTAGTGATAACAGAACTGGTTGAAGGGAAAGGCATTCTTGCAATAACATATAGTCGTGCACCTATTTGTTTTGCTGCTTCCTGCTCATCTGGGTAGGCATCAAGGCTTTCCTCTCCAATTGCAAACACATCTGGTTTTAAGCTCAAAATATAGTCTTTCGCAGTAACATCGTCATACACAAAAACATAATCAACACACCTAAATGCTGCAATTAACTGTGATCGTTGATTCTCATTAAAGATAGGACGATATTGTCCTTTCATTACTTTGATAGATCTGTCACTGTTTATACCGACAATCAGAATATCTCCCTGCTTTGAGGCCTTTTCGAGAAAGTATATGTGCCCTGGGTGAATTATATCAAAACAACCCGTACCTAAAACAATTGTCTTGTTTTCAAACCTTTTTCTAAGTACTGGTAAATCTTCTACTTGAACTATCCTGTTCATTTCAATCAGAAAGCAACAATGTTATCTCCTCGCGATATTTGGGATTTAATACATCACTACTAATGTAGTAACAATTGCAGTGCTCCACTAAACTCTTTAGTTTTTGCTTCATCTCGCTATAGCTTTCGGAAAATAGATTAATTTGATTTTTATAAAAATCCAACAAATCTTCTTCTAGACGATATACATTTATGCCTAAAGAAAATTGCTCAGCATAATCATACGCAATTTTATGAGGGATTTTAGTAATTTTGTGAATACTCGGTCCTTTAAAATCTAAAATGCATATATTTTTAACCTCGGTTGCTTTCCTTGTGTTTACTTTGAAAACAGAGTAAGGATCAATAATTATTTCCCCCGATTTAATACCAGGTGTTATCTGATCTTTAGAAAATAACTCTTCACACCAAGCTGCCAATCTTATCCTCATAGAGCTTGCTACTCCATACAATCTTTCTCCTCTAATAATTGCATGAGAGTTGCTTATGAATTCGGCGCCGTTTAAACACATGTTACTAAGAAAAACTGTCTTTCCTGCGCTTCCCCTGCCCAAAAGCAGAGTTGCTCTAGATTTTATCGAAAAAGCAGCAGCCTTTAAGAATAAAGAGTCATTCTTGATTGAATGTATTAGAAGAAAATATTTAACAAAATAAGGCCAAACAACTTTTTCTAAATTTTCGCCAAAGACAAAAAACTTTGCTCCTTCAGATACTAAATAAATTGGTTCTCCAAAGTGATCTGTAACATAATAACCATCTACAAATTGTTGACCTCTGCAAGTTTTATCTATAAAATTTATGAGCACGTCCCTGCTCAATCCCGACTCCTTCATCGAAACGCAAGACAGATCAAAGTCGACTTTTTGACCTGTATATGCCCTGATCGCCGGTGCACTAAAATACCTTAGGCCAACAAAATCCTCAAGATTGCTCCTAAGGCGAAGGAAACAATTGCCTAAGAAAATTACCTTGTCTGTCTTAATTTTTATTGTTTCAACCAAGTTATAAAAAGAATCTGGCATTTCACCTTTCGTTTAAAAACCTTAAAAACTTCAGTTTCGAATTACGATATTTATAAAACTCATCTAGCGTATCGATGAGCGCTTGAGTTTCCCATGGCAATATTAACGAGTAATCAGGAAAGCCTTTATCTAAAATACTTACAAACTCTAAATAAAGTAAACGCTCTTCTAAGAGATTAACCTTAGAAAACAATAATTTCACCATTTGATGAAAACACCCATAACGTTTAGCTGCAAGTAAAACTTCCGTAGTTTTGCGATCATAATCACTAGCGTTCTTATTTCCCACACAACTTAAGTAATGTTCTACTTTAAAACCTATATGACCAGGAAATAATCTTTGACCGGTTGGACTAAGATAGGGTGTTCGAACACTAAGTATTTCTCTATCAAGCCTATTGTACTCCCCCAAACTAATTGTTTTTATCCTTCGACCCTCTAATAGGTTAGCGATATCTGGTCGCAACTTAAAATTTAACTTTTTAGAAATTTTTGTATCCCACCCTAATGGATTAAAGTATTCACTAAAATTTTCCAGCAATTCTTCTAAGATGCAGGCAACGGCCAATTCTTCTATAAACATTTGTCCCCTCCAATGTTCGCGACGTCTATTTAAGGGGACAGGACCATCAAAGATTTCGCTTTTTTCAAAATCTATTAAAGTATATGTTGTAACACCTTTATGTCGATATACCAATATATTTCTAGGGCTAATATCTCCCCATAAAATGCCTTTATTATACATCGTTTCTAAAATTAGTTTATAGTGAATTAAATGCTTTTGCCTGATCAGATTATCCCTTTCTTTAATAAAGATTTCTTCGAGAATTTCGCCTTTTGCCTCCTTAAAAATTGCAAATTTAGCGTCCGCACAGGCATCTTTAACAACAGCAATTGGGTGTGCTATTTTTAATTTTATTTTTCGATTTCTATCAATGAAAATAGATTTATTGCCAAATTTTTTTAGCATGACAAAGTAATTCAACTGTTCTTTTCGAAATCTACCTGGCTTTTGCAAATTCTCACGTTTGCTAACAACAGTAACACCATTTGGAAGTACCCAACTCTTCACTAGACCTTGCCTTACTACCGCATTCCTGCCTGGAATATCAAACTGCCGCTCAATAAAAGCACCCAAATTTCCTTTTATATCTTTGAGAAGCTTTCTTAAAGTTTTTGTGTAGGTCTCATTGTAAACATAAACAACTGTGCCTTGTTTTTTACCGTTAAATATGTCGTTGATATTCTTTACAAATAAAAACTTATAGTTCTTGATTCTTTCTTTTTTACTCATAAATCGCTGGAGAGAAAGTTTATATAGATATTTCTTAATTATAGATTTATCTTTTAATTTAAAAAGTTTATAAAAAATTTGAACTCTTTTCTCGTCATTTTTTAATGACCATATGTATTCTGGTACTAAACGATAATCGTAATTTCGAATAAGTTTAGTTATATTGTCTAATTCTAACAGGGGCTCCTGTTTATTCCTCAAGTTTTGAGTAATTATCTCGGC
>JBNAVS010000014.1:0-9926 GCA_049700235.1 Microgenomates group bacterium | reverse complement strand
CCCAATTGGACTAAAAGTTACCTTACGGGGGAAACGGATGAGAGATTTCTTAACTAAGCTTTTTACGATTGTTTTGCCAAGGTTAAGAGATTTTCAAGGAGTACCATTGAAGGGTTTTGATGGTCGGGGAAACTATAGCTTGGGAATTCCCGAGCAAATCGTTTTTCCCGAGATCGATTATTCTAAAATTAGCAAAATTAGAGGTTTGGAAATTACAATTGTTACCAATACTCATTCCGACGAAAAGGCGAAGGAATTGTTAGAAAGGTTAGGAATGCCATTTGAGAAAGTTAAAAGTTAAAAGTTAAAAGTTAAAAGTAAAAGGTAATGGCGAGTAAATCAAGTATTGTTAAAGATTTAATAAAAAAACCAAAATATCAGACGCGGAAGAAAAACCGCTGTGTTTTATGTGGACGGCCGAGAGGATATATAAGGCTTTTTGGTGTTTGTCGATTATGTTTTCGAGATTTAGCCCATAAGGGAGAATTACCAGGGGTAACTAAAGCAAGCTGGTAACTAGAATGATAAGCGATCCTATTGGAGATATGCTAATAAGAATAAAAAATGGATATTTAGCCAGAAAGCAGCTGGTGGAGGTTCCCTATTCTAAAATGAAGGAGGAAATTGCAAAAATTTTGGTGAAAGAAGGATACTTAAAGAATGTCAAATGTCAAATTTCAAATGTCAAATGGAAAAAAAGTTTAGTTTTAACCTTAAAATACGAAGGGAAGAAGCCGGCCTTGGAGGAAGTGAAGCAAATTTCAAAGCCGGGAGTAAGAATTTATGCCAAAGCTGGGGAAATTCCAAAAGTGAAATATGGTTTTGGGATTACGATTGTTTCTACCTCAAAAGGAATAATGACCGATAAAGAGGCAAGAAAAAGGAATTTAGGCGGTGAAGTTATTTGTCAAGTTTGGTAAATATTTATGAGTAGGATTGGCAAAAAACCAATAGAAATACCTCAAGGGGTTACTGTCGAAATTAAAGACGGTGGGGTGGTAGTTGGTGGGCCAAAAGGAAGTTTTAGTCTTAAAATAAGACCAGAAGTTGAGGTTTTAATCGAAAGGGGGCAGGTTTTAGTTAAACGAAAAGAGGAAGGCCGGCTTGCCCGCAGCCTCCATGGGTTGACAAGGACCCTAATTGCTAATGCAATTGAGGGAGTAACCCAAGGATTTAGGAAAACTTTGGAAGTAGTTGGCACAGGTTATCGGGCGTCATTGGAGGGAGAAGAACTGGTATTATCCGTAGGTTTTTCTCATCCGGTAAGAATCTTTCCTCCCCAAGGTATTAAATTTGAAATTGAGGAGAATAATAAAATTAAAATTTCCGGAATTGATAAAGCCTTAGTCGGTCAAGTAGCGGCAGAAATCCGGAGGATTCGTCCGCCCGATCCCTATAAAGGAAAGGGGATTCGTTATCAAGGGGAGGAGATAAAGCTTAAACCAGGAAAAGCAGGTAAAGCAGGAGCGGCTGGTGCAGCTGGAGGAGGAAAATGAAAAGGTTAAGATTAGCGGTATTTCGCTCAAATAAATATATTTATGCCCAAATAATTGATGATGAAAAGGGACATACCCTTGTTTCCGCTTCTGACTTAAGTGACTTAGGTGACTTAGGTAACTTAAGTAACTTAGAAAAAGCTAAAGAGGTAGGGAAAATATTGGCCAAAAAGGCTTTAGAAAAAAATATCAAATATGTTTGGTTTGATAGACGGAGATATAAATACCATGGTCGGGTTAAGGCTTTAGCCGAAGGCGCAAGGGAAGGAGGGTTGAAGTTTTGATGGAAGAAAAAGAATTCGAAGAAAAAGTTGTCCAGGTAAATCGGGTAGCGAAAAAAACAAAAGGGGGAAACAGAATTTCCTTTTCGGTATTGACTGTTGTGGGAGACAAGAAAGGTAGGGTTGGGGTTGGTTTGGGAAAGGCTTTAGATGTGACTACCGCGGTTAAAAAAGGAATAAATCGGGCAAAAAAGCATCTAATAACTGTTCCAATGAAGGGAACGACTATCCCTCATGCGGTGAAGGTTAAAAGGGGAGCAGCCGAGGTTCTGCTAAAACCAGCTCCTCCGGGAACAGGGATAATTGCTGGGGGGTCGGTTAGAGTAGTGGTTGAGGCAGCAGGAATTAGGGATATCGTGGGAAAAATTTTGGGAAGCGACAATAAGGCAAGTAATGTTTATGCAACATTGGAGGCATTAAAAAACTTAAAATTTAAAACTTAAAATTTAAAAAGTATGAAGCTAAATCAGCTACCAAGACTTATTACTAAAAAAAAGAAAATAATTGGTCGGGGACATGGTTCGGGGAAAGGCGGCCATACGGTTGGTCGAGGTCATAAAGGACAAAAGGCCCGAGAAAAAGTTGCCCTGACTTTTACTGGTACTAAAATTAAAAAATCACTTTTAAAACGTTTGCCTCTTCAGCGAGGAAAAGGAAAGCTTAAACCTCTTAAACCTTCCCCGCTGGTGGTAAATATAAAATATCTTAATCTTTTTAAAAATGGCGAGGTTGTTAACCTTGATTCTTTAGTTAAAAAAGGAATAATTAAAGAAAAAGAGAAAAAGTTTGGGGTTAAGATTTTGGGAGATGGGGAGCTTAAAGTTGCTTTGAAGGTCGCTTTGCCTTGTTCAAAAGGAGCGGCAAAAAAGATTAAGAAAGCAGGGGGAGAGATTATATTGAATAAGCAAATAAGCAAATGACAAATTAAAATGGACAAAATCCTTAATACTCTTTTGAATGTCTGGAAGATTCCTGATTTGCGAAAGCGACTGCTTTTTACTGCCGGAATTTTGGTTGTCTTCCGCTTAGCTGCCCATATTCCTGTGCCGGGAGTTGATTTTCGGGCACTGCGCCAATTTTTTGCCCAAAGCCAACTTTTAGGTTTATTGGATATTTTTTCCGGGGGGACGCTTCTAAATTTCTCAATCGTCGCTTTAGGTATCTATCCTTATGTTACTGCCTCAATTATTCTTCAGCTTTTAACGATGGTTTCTCCCCAGCTTGAAGCATTGTCGAAAGAAGGAGAATATGGTCGGGAAAAGATTAATCAGTATGCTCGGATATTAACCGTTCCCTTGGCTGCTTTTCAGGCTTTGGGGATGTATGCCCTGCTTAAAAACCAGCAGATAATTGCTACCTTTTCTCCCCTAAATCTTTTAAGCCTAATTGTTACTATGACAGCGGGGACAATTTTTTTAATGTGGTTGGGGGAGTTGATTTCCGAGAATGGTATTGGTAACGGAATTTCTTTGCTTATTTTTGCCGGAATTGTTGGTCGCTTGCCTGTTTCTTTAGCCCAAACAGTGACGGTGTTGGAGCCGGAAAATTTTTTTAATTTGTTAATTTTTGTGGGGATGAGTGTTTTTGTAATTGGGGGAATAGTTTTTATTAATGAAGCTTCAAGAAAAGTCAAAGTCCAATATGCCCGAAGAATTATGGGGAGAAGAATTTATGGTGGTCAGTCTACCTATTTGCCTTTACGCATTAATCAGGCAGGGGTGATTCCTATAATTTTTGCTGTTTCTTTGGTTCTGTTGCCTTCGATGGTTGGTAATTTTTTGGGAGGAGTAGAAAATTTTCCCCTTTCTCATTTGGCGAGAACTCTCGTTCATATTTTTCAGCCTGGGGGGTTTTTTTATAATCTCATTTATTTTCTTCTTGTTGTTGGTTTTACTTATTTTTATACTGCTGTTATTTTTAATCCAGAAAAAATCGCCGAAGAGCTTAAAAAATATGGAGGGTTTATTCCCGGCATCAGACCAGGAAAATCAACTGCTGATTATCTTAATCAAATTTTGGTAAAAATTACTTTGGTGGGGGCAGTTTTTTTGGGGTTGGTGGCGATTTTACCCTCAATAATTCAGCATTTAACAGGAATTGCTACAATGGCAGTGGGAGGGACAGGAATTTTGATTGTTGTTTCTGTAGTTTTGGAAACAGTTCGCCAGCTTGAAGCGATGATAGTAATGAGAAGTTATGATGGGTTTTTAAAATGATAATAGTTTTTTTAGGGCCGCCGGGTTCTGGTAAAGGCACCCAGGCAAAACTTCTACACCAAAAAATTGGTGGTTTTTATTTTGAGGGTGGGGATATTTTGCGGGAGAAGGCAAAAGAAAACTCGCCGTTGGGAAGGAAAATTAAAGAAATAATTTATCAGAAAGGAAGCCTTGTACCTAATGGAGTAATGAGTGAGATTTTGGAAGATTGGCTTGAGAATAAAGACATCGAAAAAGGAGTAATTTTTGATGGTTTTCCTCGCAGTTTGTCTCAATATCACACCTTGGAGAATTTGTTGGCAAAAAGAGGAGAGAAAATAACTAAGGTGATTTTTCTTGCTGTTAGGCAAAAGACAGTGATTGCTCGCCTTTCTGCCCGCCGTGTTTGTCCAAAGTGCGATTTTGAATATAATTTGATTACTCGGCCACCAAAAAAAGATGAAGTTTGTGATTTTTGCGGAACAAAGTTGGTTCAGCGGGCAGATGACACCCCAAATGTTATCCAGGCAAGACTTAAAACCTATTTTGAGATGACTCAGCCGGTGATTAACGCCGCCCGCAAACAAGGAATTTTAGAAGAAGTTGATGGGGAGAAAAAGATTGAAGAAATCCATCGGGAAATTTTGGAAAGGCTGGGAAAATGATTCCTCAAAAGGGCGAAAAGGTCTAACCCTCTAGATTCCTGTTTTAGCACAGGATTTTAATTCTCATTACAATTTTATTTTCGCGCCTGCGAATACTCCGCCCTTCCGGGGGCGGGGAGGATGTCATTTTTTACTAACAACCCAGAGGCGTTGAGAGCTATCGGGAGAAAACCCTCTTAATTCCTGATCAAATAACTTTACTTCTCTAAAGCCAACTTCCCTACATAAGTCCGCTATTTCTTCGGAATGATAAACTCTTAATTTTATTGGTAGCAAATTTTCTATTATTTGACCATCTTTTCCTTTTTTAAATCTTTCTTCAATTAAATATTGTCCTTCAATTTGTTTTTTATAGTAAATAACAGTGCCATTAATTAATGAAAGCCCTCGATCAGTAGTAAAATTAAGGGCGATTCTATCGTAATTTGGTAAATCTAAGACTAAAACTCCACCAATATTGAGAATTCGATATGCTTCTTGCAACACCCTAAAATTATCATCGTCGTCAAAATAACCAAAAGAAGTAAACATTATTAGGGCTAAATCGAAACTTCTATCTTGAAAACCTAAATCTCGCATATCTCCTTGAACAACCTTTGTTATTCCACTCCTTTTTGCTTGTTGTAGGAATTCTCTGTTTAGGTCTAAGTCTACAAGTGATTCCACTAAACCTCGCTTGATTAATTCTGATCCAATTCTTCCAAATCCCCCAGCTATGTCTAAAACTCTGGGTTTTCTGGGCATGGCAGATATAATAGCTTCTAAAGATTTTAGCTCTCGTTCAGTTCTTTCGGGAGGGAGCCGAAACTCCTCTATGTATGAAGAATCAAAAGGACTAATACCTTCTTTGGTTGGCTTATACCATTCTGGTGTTGTCATGGTTTATTTTGATTTTGTTTCAGAAAAAGGGTTTTCTTTTAGATATATGTTCCCTGTTTCAAGATCCAATTCAGCCTGGATACCCATAGGAATTGTCAACTTACATCTAGAATGTCCCATCGGAAAGCCATAGATAACTGGAACATTGTCCTTTAGAAGTTTTCTTGTTCTCAAAACAAACTTTTGAATATTGGCAGGGTCAAGTAATTTTTCCCTTAGTTTTCTACTGCTAGGTTTAAAAGCAATAAATGAAGCAAGAACCAAAGCAGAAAGTTTAGAAAGGTCGGTCCTTTGATGGATTGATTGTAAGGCAGCAAAGCAATCTTCATAATTTCTTTCATCAGCCTCTACCATCAAAATTTTTCCTCGGGGATCAAAGTCAGTTCCGTGCTTTGTAACTTCCTCTAAACTAAAAAGAAAAATAGGGACTAGTCTTCCCTCCACCAGAGACGAACCTTGATCTATCCTATATGAGATGAAAGGAATTTTTTCTGATAACGGGATATTTTGTTTACTGGCGGCAGAATAAATATTTTCTAAAACCGAAGGTGCCCCCCCTTTGTTCTAAAAGATGCCAAAAGGAGGACGTAGTATATTGATTTTCATAACCTGCCAGAAAATGAACATGAGGACCATAAAAGACTACTGTATTGGTTCTAAGATGAAGATGTAAAAGAAAAGCTGAGGCAGCACTAAATGTAACAAAGATAGGTTTATACTTTCTAAAAGAGGTAAAGTCAATATAGTCAATTAAGTCCATGCCAAATCTATTACCAACTAAGGGAAATATTGCATCGCAATTTGCAACAGCTTCGTTAAAAAGCCGTGCTCTTTCTCTGGGAGAAGGATTATCTAATGCCAAGAAACTCCTCCTCCCTGTCGTATAAGGATTAAATCGAATTTCCTGCTCGTTGGTAGTTAAGTATGGGTCATAATAATCGAGAAGAAGATTTGGATCTTGTATGCCTTCTGTGAATCTTTCCTTATTGATTTTTCCTTCGGCAACTTGATACCCTCTTCTCTCTAAATAAAAAATTACTTTAGGCACAGCAGTTTGTGCGTATTTTTTGTTCATCTCGCCCACGGGATTCACCAATCCAATTTTATCGCCCCTTTCAAGGCTGTGTGGTTTGTAAACAGAGATTTCCTTACTCATATTTTTGAATTAAATCCTTCATCAATAAAGATAGTCCCAGACATGATTTTTCTTGCTTTTTAAAAAGAGGGGTGGGTCTGTCTTTCCAATAAGCAGCTGCCCCGTTGCCTATAGCTAGAGACTTTAACTCCGAATTCTGTTTTAGTAGATTTAACACGATTTTACTTTTTAACATTAAAGGATCAAAATGGGGGATAATCAGATTGTCAATCCAGCCCAATCCATCTCTTATGCGAAAATTAATAAACTTACTTCCTTTTCGATCAAAAGTCAGAAACTTTTTTCCCCAAATAATTGCCCCCGCACTAAGCCCGCTTATCAGCGTCCCATTTTTTACAGCCTGAACACACATAGGTTCTAATTTGAATTTTTTAAAAGTCTTTAACAGTTGTTCAGCGCTTCCTCCACCAAAATATATTAGCTCAGCATCAAGAAACCTCTTTTTTATTTTCATTCGTGAAGGCGCCTCTTTAATTAAAAGAAGGCTGTCCACCATTGCTCCATATTCTTGGTATCTATTGGTGAAATCTTGGATATACTCTTTTAGATCTCCACTGGCTGCAGGAATAAAAAGCACCTTTGGTTTTTTTATCTTTTTTTGATTTCTAATTCTTTTCAATATCCAGCGATCAATTTTTTCTGTCTCTCCCTTCCTCATTATTCCACCGCCAATCAGGATCAAATTGATAGCTAGTCTGTTATTATTTGTCATTTTTGATTTCTAATTTTCCCATTCAAAAAGTTGTCAATCTCATCTTCTTTTCCAGGTTCCACACCATAAATGTCGCCCAACAAGGCTAACAAAGATTCAACATCTTCTTTTGGCAATCGATTTAATGATTCTACTATGACTCTGGTTGTTCTTTTGAATAAAAGCATTCTAGCAAGGACTAATTGTCTTACTTCTACTGGATAATTTCCATTTAAGATATCTTTAAATTTTTGTCTGTCCAACTCAATAGCCGTTTCTCTTCTTATTTGAGACATCACTTCAAGATAAATAGGGAAAACTTCTTCATCGTTTTTACCTGCCCTTATGGCATCCGCTAAAGTTTTTATTTTGAGATCTAATTCGTTGCCGAAAACTTTGCCACCGAAACTTACCGAAGTTTCTCCTAAATCAATATAGTGTTGGTTTTGCATTAATTCCATAACACCCCCTCGAAGTTTATCAAATAAATTTTGAGCGGTATCTTCGTCAGTAGTAACTCCTATAATAAAGACTTCTTCTCCGCTTGGAACAAAAGATAGAGACCTTATTTTTTGTTGATTCTCGGCAGCCCACATTTCTAAATAATTGCGAATTATTTGGTTGTATAAGTCAACTAAATTTTCAGCAGCTGGTCTACCGTTTCTTGCAACATATATGCCTAAATTATCCACATCGCCAGTGATTGCAAAAAGTTTACCACCCCCGCTTGAATAATCTAAAAATGTCTCCATGACCAAGGGGTTAAATAACCGATTCCACGGCTCGCCTTTAAGAATTCTTTTTGTTCTTGGAGTTGCTTTAAACTCTCTACTCATAAGTAAATATTATATCCTATAATTAGTTAATATCAAGTCATGTGCTGGCTGGCCACATCGGACTGTTAGCTAACGATGCGTTGTAATGCAATTCCTTTAGTTTCTTTTAAATATTGAGCCGGCGTTTTATAGTTTAGGCTCAAATATACTACTAAAGCGATATTTCTTCAAAACCTTGTTTTTAATTCTTCTGTTAAAGTTCTCCATCATCCCATTAGTCCAGTGAAGAAAGATCCTCTCCTGACTCTCTGATTTTCCAACTCAGAGCTTTGCTTTATCGTCTTTCTTATGGCATAATTAGTTTTGGCGTTTTTGTGGAGTTTTTGTAACATTGTATGATTCCTATAAAAACAGAAGAAGAAATCAAGATTATGAAAGAAGGGGGAAGAAGATTGGCTTGGGTTTTTGGCCAGGTTTTAAAAAAAATTAGGCCCGGAGTGAAGCTTAGCCAGCTTGATAAGTTAGCTGAGGAGCTTATAAAAAAACAAGGCGGATTTCCTTCCTTTAAAACTGTTAAGGGATATAATTGGGCGACTTGTATAAATGTAGGGAGCGGAGTAGTTCACGGAATCCCCGGCGATTATCAGATTAAAGAAGGGGATTTGCTTAGTTTAGATATGGGAATGCTTTATGGAGGGTTTCATACGGATATGGCTCGCACCTTTTGGGTGCGAAGTCAAAAGTCAAAATTTTTGAAGATAGGGGAAAGGGCACTGAGGATGGCAATTAAGGCGGCAAGGTTGGGAAATCGGGTTGGTCATATTTCCGAAGCAATCGAAAAGGAGATTAAAAAAGCAGGCTTCAGCCCGATTGAGGCGCTTACTGGACATGGAGTTGGTCAAAAATTACACGAGGAACCCCAGATTCCTTGTTTTGTGAAGGGGAAAATTAACCAAACTCCCCTTTTAAAACCGGGGATGACTTTAGCCATAGAAGTAATTTATGCGGAGGGAAAGCCGGATTTAGTTTTAGAAAATGACGGCTGGACGGTCAAGACTGCTGATAGCAGTCTGGCTGGTCTTTTTGAAGATACGATATTGGTAACCAAAAAAAGCCCGATAATTCTAACCCCGCTTGAAACGAAGCTGGAAGTTTGTTAAAATTAAACATCAATTAGGATGGTGAAGCAAGAAAAAAATATTAAACTTGAGGGAGTAGTTACCGAAGCCTTGCCCAACGCGATGTTTCGGGTAAAGATTACCGACGGAAGAATAATTTTGTGTCACTTGGCAGGGAAATTAAGAATGTACCGGATAAAAGTAATGCCAGGGGATAAAGTAAAAATCCAAATGACTCCCTATGACCAGACTAAAGGAAGGATTATTTACAGAATTGGATGAAAGTTCAAGCAAGTATTAAAAAACTATGTAAAAATTGTAAGATTGTCCGCCGTCGAGGACGGCTTTATATTATTTGCAAAAATCCTAAGCATAAGCAGAGACAAGGCTAACGGAATGTCTAATTGAAAGGGAGAGATATGCCTAGAATCGCAGGAATAGATTTACCCCAGAATAAAAGAGTTGATATTGGTTTAACCGCCATTTATGGAATTGGGCGGGTTAATGTTTTGGATGTTTTAAAAGAGGCAAAGGTTAAGCCAAGCAAAAGAGTTAAGGATTTGACGGCGGAGGAAGTAAGCAGACTTCAAAAGGCGGTAGAGAAAATTCCCATAGAGGGGGTTTTGCGAAAGAAAGTTGCCCAAGATATCGAAAGGTTGAAGGCGATTA
>JBNAVS010000013.1:0-10172 GCA_049700235.1 Microgenomates group bacterium | reverse complement strand
AACCTCATGCTCTCGACTTTTAAGTTTTTGGATTAGGGGGCGATTATTTTTTCCAATTCTCTTGCCGGCTCATAATTTGGGTCGAGATTGAGGGCTTTTTCAAGATATTCTTTAGCCTTTTTGCTCTCAAAAATTTTGTAATGAAGATAAGCAAGTTGTAAATAGCCGTCGCGATAATTTGGTTTTTCTTCAACAATTTTTTCCCAGGCGGTGATTAATTGGCGAATGTCTTTCGGATCGGAATAATGCTTTTGCCGCCACAATTCATCAATTTTTTGATTGCGAATTACGGATTGCGGATTAGCCTGGGCAAGTTTTAGCTCTTTTTCTGCTTCTTCAAATTGATTATTTTTCAAAAATTCTTCAGCCAAAACTAAATGGGCTTCAAAATCGTTTGGGTTTTTAATTAGCCTTTCTTTTGCGAGTTGGAATTGGTTTTTCGGAAGAAAAAAAGAACCAAGAACAGACAGCGCAATCAGAATGACCACCCCTAAACTGCCAAATTTTTTCGTCGCCCGATAAAAACGAGCAGAACGTGGTTTAGCTAATTTCCGAGCTTTGGCAATTTTGTTTTCTAACCAGGATTTGCTCTTTTTGAAAATTTGATAATTTGAAAATTTGATAATTTTTATCTTGGCCATTTTCTAAGAAATTCCTCTACTTCTTTTTGAGAAAAAACTTCAAAACTCCTTTCTAAAGTACAGTTTATAGTACCTAAGGTACAACCAAAACGTAAGCATTTACTTCCCAAAGTGACAATCGCTACTTGTGGTTTTACGTGGTTATAGATACTTCGAACTAAAGGCTCAGCATTCCTAATTTGATTTTCTTCTAGGTTAGTTTGAACAGCAATTACTTTCTTTCCTCGAAGGCTATTTGAAAGTTTTGGGGTAAAAGGGGAACCTCCCAGATTAATGAAACTGGGAATTCCATGTTGCGAAGCAAAGTTTATCATCCTTTGAGAGGCTTCTCGAATGATTTGGTAATAATCAACATAAACTAATGAAGATTTAGCTACTAGAGTAAGATCTACCTTTTTTAGAAATGGATTTACTTCTGAAATATATGGAAACCATTCTCTATTTCCCTTTGAGTCTGAAAGAATTACAATAAAAGGAGTTTTTAGCCAAGGGACTTTTCTTATTTTTGTGGTTACTTTATGTTTTCTAAAGTAATTTATAATCTTGTGGCCTTCCTCATCCTTTCCAACAGGATTGGTAATTAGGGCGACTTTAAGATTTAGATGTTTGGTTTTCATTTAAAATAATTTTGTCTGGAAAGGATTACTATTAAAGCAAAAATCCTGAAGATCTTTAAACTCTAATATTTGATATTTGTTTTCAAGTATCTCAACGAAATATTTAAAAAGGAGTCCGGTGACGAGGGCATCGGTTTTTGCTCGATGAACCTTTACCTCTAAAGCGATGATTTTTTGAAGGTGTTCGAGTCCGTATGAAGGTTCGTTGGGGTAAAGACGGCGGGATAATCTCATAGTATCTATTGCGGGCGCATTTATAGGTTTTAGCCCGTGTCGTTGGGCTGTTTTATTTAAAATTCCCAAATCTAGAAAAACTTGATGACCAACAAGAATAGTGTTTTGGATAAAGCTTAGAAAATTATCCCAGACTTCATGAATCAAAGGAGCTTTTTCCACTATTTTATCAGTAATTCCCGTTTTTTTAATTATTGGTTGAATAATTGGAGTTGAGGGACGAACTAGGGTTTCAAATTCTTCTTTAATTTCAAGGTTGTTGGGGATCAACTTAACTGCTCCAATCTCAATAATTTCGTGATACTTTGTAGAAGGATGACAGGTTGCCTCAAGGTCAAAAGCAACATATGCTAACTCGCGAATTTTTGCCATTTTTGGTTGTTTTTAAAATTATTTAATGCTGTTTTAACAAATTGTAGCCGATGATAAGGAGAAATTTCATATTTTTTAATCGCAATTAAGTGTTGAAGTGTTCCATGACCAGTATTGCTTTGCCATCCATAGAAAGGATATTTTCGGTGGAGTTGTCTCATTAAAGCATCGCGTTTGATTTTGGCCACAATTCCGGCAGCGAGGGTTGCAGGTATTGTCCGATCAGCACCGATAACGCAGGAGACTAAGGAATTTTTATTTCCTAAGTCTGGCAAATGCCATCGGCCATCAACAATATATTGAGAGGCCTCATTTCTTATAATTAACCGACGGAACCCTTCAGTATTTGCCCAGTTAATTCCTTTGGAATTGATTTCTTCAACGGAAATAATTTCCGTATCGATTTTAAGGGCATATTTTTCAATAATTTTAAAAACTGCCAACCGTTGGGAGCACGAAAGCTCCTTAGAATCTTTAACTATTAAATTGGGGGCGATTTTTTTAAAATCAAAATCGCAAGGGAGAATCACGGCCGCTAAAAAGAGGGGACCGGCTAATGCCCCACGCCCAGCTTCATCTAATCCACATATTGTTAGGGGTGCTTTTTTTACTTTGGCCATTTTTCAATGATTAGGGCTTTACCGTGTTTTGGTAATTTTTGATATATTTCTTCAGTAATAAATGGCATAAAGGGATGAAGCAACTTCAATGAGGTTTTTAAGACATAAAGTAAAACTGGATAACTTTTGAGTTTTGAGTTTTGAGCTTTGAGCTTGTATATTTCAATATATTTATCGCAAAAAGTATGCCAGAAAAATTGGTAGATTTCTTCAGCCGCTAAATCAAAGCGGTATTTTTCGATGAGTTGAGTAACTTTTTTCGTTGTTTTTTTTGTTTCCGCCAAAATCCAGCGATCGTCTTTGTTTAATTTTAAATTTTTAATTGTCGTTTTCAATTTTTCGTTTTTAGTTTTTCGTTTAGTTTCGGACAAAAGGACGAAACGACTGGCATTCCAGATTTTATTGGCAAAATTACGGTAGGTGATGATTTTTTCTTCGCCAATTTTTAAATCATTCCCTGGGGCGTTGCCAACAACCAGAGCCATCCTTAAAGCATCCGTCCCATATTTTTCGGTCATTTCTAAGGGGTCAAAACCAATACCGGCAGTTTTGCTAAATTTTCGTCCCTTTTCATCGCGGACTAAACCATGGAGATAAACGATTTTAAACGGAACCTTGCCGGTCATTTCCAGGCACATCATAATTTCCCGCGCCACCCAGAAAAATAAAATATCATAGCCTGTTTCTCTAACTGTGGTTGGATAAAAATGTTGAAAGTCTATAGTTTTTTCAGGCCAGCCGAAAACAGAAATTGGCCAAAGACTTGAGGAAAACCAAGTATCCAAAACATCCTCATAAATTTTTAATTTTTCATTTTTCATTTTTAATTTAATTTTATGTCCCCACCAAAGTTGGCGGGAAATACACCAATCGCGGATATTTTCTAACCAGTGGAAATAAATTTTTTCAAACCGCTTGGGGGTAATTTTTATTTTTCCTGATTTTACTGCCTTAATTGCCTTTTGGGCTAAAGGTTTTGTTTTGACAAACCATTGGCGGGAAATCAAAGGTTCGGTAGTTGTTTCGCAACGTTGACAATGGCCAATATTGTGGGTAATCTTTTCGATTTTTTCTATAAACCTCTCTTTTTTAAGGTCGGCAACAACCGCTTTTCTTCCCTCCTCAACTGTTAAGCCGGCATACTTCCCAGTTAATTTTGTTAGTCTGCCGTCAAAGCCTATGGCTAAGAGATTTTTAAGTTGGTGGCGTTGGCCAATTTCAAAGTCTAACTCATCATGGGCAGGGGTGATTTTCAAAGCGCCAGTTCCAAATTTTGGGTCAACCGCCTCATCTTCAATTACCGGAATTTTTCGCCCAGTTAAAGGCAGGGGAACAAGTTGACCGACAAGTTTTTTATATTTTTTATTGCTTGGGTGAATTGCTACCGCCACATCGGCAAAAATTGTTTCCGGCCTGGTAGTGGCAATTGTAATTGGGCCATATTTTAAATAATAAAGATAGCCCCTTTCTTCTTTATAAATGTTTTCTAAATCAGAAATTGCTGTTTGACATTTTGGGCACCAGTTAATAATCCGCTCTCCTTGGTAAATCAATCCCTTTTTATAAAGTCGATTAAAGGCCTCTTCAACCGCCCGGGAGCGAATTTCATCCATTGTGTAAGCTTCCCGACTCCAGTCTAAAGAAAAGCCAAGACGCTTAAGTTGTTGGCGAATATAATTTTTTGAGTTTTCGGCAAATTCAGCCGCCCGGCGTAAAAATTCTTCCCGACCTACTTGATTTTTAGTTTTCCCTTCTTTGGCAAGTTGTTTGCAAACTAAGTATTCAACAGCAATTGAAGCATGGTCAAAACCAGGAAGCCACAGGGTTGGTTCTCCTTTCATTCGGTGATAGCGAGCCATAATGTCTTCAACTACATACATTGCATGGCCGGCGTGAAGAGAGCCAGTAACATTTGGCGGCGGAAGGGTAATGACAAAGGGTTTTTTCTTCCGATCAATTTTTGGAGTAAACCAACCACCTTTTTCCCAAAACTGGTAAATTTTTTCCTCAACTTTTTGGGGTTGATAAGTTTTCTCCATAATTGACCTATTTTATCAACTTTTGGGCTTAAGCTCAAATGAGGCAAGAATTTTATAGACTGGACCTTGGGGGGTTAAAGTGCTTTGAATAAGACTTACTTTTTCTCCTAAAAATTTAATTCGCGAAATTTTAATTTTTTGAAGAATTTGATTCAAGTTTTGCTGTTTTTTGAGCCGGCCTAAAGTAAGATGGGGAGTAAATGGTTTTTTATCAAACCAAATTTTTTGGCTTTTTAATCCTTTGCGGATTTTTAAGGCCAAGGCATTAAGTTTGCCAAGTTCTCCACCCAAGGAAAGATAGATTATTCTTGCTTTTCCTGGTGATGGAAAACAGCCGATTTGATTTAGCCAAAGATTGACCGGAGAAATTTTGCTGGTAGCATTTTCTAAAATTTTTTCCAGCAGGGGAATTTTGCCCGGGGTAATTTCTCCTAAGAAAACCAAGGTCAGATGGGCAGCTTTCGGTTTTACCCAGCGAGCAGGGGAAGCTATGGCCATCAAGCTTTTTTGAATTTTTTCAATTTCTTTTTTGATTTCCTCTGGTAGTTCTAAGGCGACAAAAACCCTCATTTTATGTTAATATTAACTTATGGACGAGGAAAAGGAAAATCTACCGCCATCTTTCTTTCAGGCTTCTTCCGAACCAGCGACGGAAACACCAACGCCGCCTCCAGTTCCGGAAGAACCAAAGCCTAACTTTTTCAAAAAGCTTCTTCCTTTTGTTTTTGGGATTTTGTTTATTGTTATTGTTGGCTTTTTGGTTTTTAAGATTGCGTTGCCAAGAGTTCAGAAACCTAAAGAAATAGCCTTAACTTATTGGGGGCTTTGGGAGCCAGAGCCGGTAATGAATGGAATTATTAGCGAATGGGAAAAAAATCATCCCCAAATTAAAATCAAATATACTCAACAGAGCCATCGTGAGTACCGGGAAAGGCTTCAGTCGGCCTTAGCTAGGGGGGAGGGGCCGGATATTTTTCGCTTTCACATTACTTGGGGGCCAATGTTTAAAAACGAACTTGAACCAATGCCGCCATCAGTAATGAGCGCCGCCCAGTATGAACAAACATTTTATCCGGTAGTGATAGAAAATTTACGTTCAGGAACAAGCTATTTGGGGATTCCCCTGATGGTAGATACCTTGGGGCTATATTATAACGAAGACATTTTTCAGGCAGCCGGGAAAACTCCACCGACTACCTGGGAAGAATTAAGAGAGTTAGCAACTGAGTTGACAGTTAAAGATGAAACCGGCCGGATTCAAACTGCTGGGGTGGCTTTAGGGATAACTGCCAATGTTGACCATTGGTCGGATATTTTAGGCTTAATGATGTTGCAAAATGGAGCTGATTTGACCAATCCCGACGCTTGTACCAAGCAGGCTGGAGAAGAAGTTTGTCTGGGAGCCGATGCTTTAACTTTTTATAGTATTTTTAGCCGCACCGACCATGTTTGGGATGAAACTTTGCCTTCCTCAACCCAGGCTTTTGCCGCCGGAAAATTGGCAATGTATTTTGGCCCTTCTTGGCGGGTTTTTGATATTAAAGCCATAAACCCCAATTTGAATTTTAAAATCGTCCCCGTACCTCAGTTGCCGGGGACAAATATTAGTTGGGCAACTTTTTGGGTAGAGGGGGTGGCTAAAAGGAGTAAATATAAGACTGAAGCTTGGGAATTTTTGAAATTTTTATCCTCGCCCCAAGCTTTGGAAAAGCTTTATCAGGCTCAGTCAAATTTGCGGCTTTTTGGGGAAATTTATCCCCGAAAAGAGATGGCCCAAAAACTTCAAAGTAATCCTTTAGTTGCTCCTTTTGTAAATCAGATGGCCCAGGCTAAAACTTGGTATTTGTCTTCCTTCACTTGGGATAATGGTATTAACGACCGGATGATTAAATATTTTGAGGACGCGGTTAATGCCGTTAACGCTGGGAAAACTGCCAAGGAAGCCTTACAAACTACTACTCAGGGAGTTTCCCAATTGCTTTCTCAATACGGAATCGCCACTCCAGTGGTCCGATGAAAAAGCTTTTCTTCGAAAGGAAGCATTATTAAAAAATATATGACTCTAGTTTATCGAGCAATTCTGAAAACACTGGCTTATGCGGATGTTTTTGATTATCCGTTGACCATCAAGGAGCTTTATCGGTTTCTTATTATTAAAAGACCCCTGAGTTTTTCCTCTTTCAGGGAGGTTTTAAGGCGAATTCAAGCGAATGAGAAGCGAATAGAGGTAAAGGGGAAATATTTTTTTCTCAGGGGCCGGGGAAAGATTGTGAATATTCGAAAAAAAAGAGAGCGTTGGAGTCAGAAAAAGATTAAAATCGCCCGAAGAGTTACTAAATGGCTTCGGTTGATTCCAACAGTCAAAATGGTGGCGGTAACTGGGGCTTTGGCAATGAAGAATTCCGACAAAAATGATGACATCGACCTGCTGATTGTTACTGCCAAAAACCGTTTATGGCTAACCAGAATTTTGGTAGTTTTTTTGGTTGAGCTTGTTGCCAGGCGGCGTCGGCCCAAAGATGTGGATGTTCGCGATAAAATTTGTCTCAATATGTTTTTAGATGAAAAACATTTAGCCGTGCCAAAAAACGAACAAGATTTATTTACTGCTCATGAGGTAGTTCAGCTTAAGCCACTTTGGGATAAAGATAATACCTATCAAAAATTTCTAAGGGCTAATTTATGGGTGAAAAGATTTTTAGCAAATAATTTAGATATTAAGGGAAAAAAAGATAAGCCCCTTAATTTCTCAATTTCTCAATTTCTCAATTTTCTGGAGCATCTTGCCTATAAAATTCAGGTTGCCTATATGAGTTCAAGGAGGACGAGGGAAATTGTGGAGTTTCACCGCGTTCGTTTTCATCCCCAAGATTGCCGGGAATGGGTGATTAAAGAATACCAAAAAAGGCTAAAGAATTTGTCTTTAAATTCGTAGTATAATAAGTTAATATGGCTCTGCCTGAGGCGCAAATTGGAGAAAAAGAAAAGCTGCCGGTGAGGGAAAGACCGGCAACTCCAGAAATTCCTCCGGAAATTGAGCATGTTGAGGCGATTGCTGGAGCAGAAATTATCCTACCCCAACCAATTACTGATACTGGCGGAGGGATAATTTTAGATAATGCCGCCCCCCAGCAGGTAACGATAACCCTGCCTTTAACCGAAGAAGAGATGCAACAAGCTTTGCATTTGAAGATTATTTATTCCTTGCGCTGGTTGGCAGAATGGGCGAAAAGGTTAATAAAGATTGTTGGAGGAAAATTTATTTACACTCTTAAATGAAAAATGAAAATATAAAAATGAAAAACGACAAAGAAAAATTTAAAAATGAATTTAAAAAAAGGATCTACAATTTTGTTCCTCATAAGCTTTTGGATGAACTTAAAGAAATTGCTAATATTTTCGGTTCAAGTCTTTTAACTTTGAAAGGGAAAAAATAATTTTATGATTTTAAATTGTAGTTTTTCATTTTTCATTTTTAGTTTTTAATTTGAAAAGATGGATCCTTTTCAAAACTTAATTTCAACCTTCCAATATTGGCTATTTTTAGCCCTAATTTTTTTGCTGGCTGTTGGGGGTTTACTTTTGCTGACTTATGCTTTTATTTTGTGGTGGCGGCATAAGGATAGAGAAAAACACTCCTTGGAGTATGTTTTACTGCAGGTAGCAGTTCCCTTTAATAATGAGATAAAAATTGATGCCGCCGAGCAGATGTTTGCTTCTCTTTATTCGATTAAAAAAGGAGGCTGGCTGAAGTTTTTGCGTTTACAGCCCCATATTTGTTTTGAAATTGTCGCCCGCCATGAAGATATTCGTTTTTATGTCTCTGTTCCCAGAAAGCTTCAGGATCTGGTAGAAAAACAGATAAATTCTGCTTATCCAGATGCCGAGATTTTAGAGGTTCCGGAATACAATATTTTTACGAAAAATGGCCGAGTAGCTTTTGCTGAGTTGGAGACAAAAAGATCGGTTTATGCCCCAATAAAATGCTATAAAGATTTACCAACAGATCCCCTATCGGCGATTACTACTGTTTTGGCAAAAATGGGGCCGGAAGAGGGAGCGGCGATTCAAATTATGATTTCTCCGGCAGACTCAAGTTGGCGGGGAAAGGGTAAGGCTTATATCTCTGGGGTAAAAAAAGCTGAGGCCGATCCGGAAAAAGCGAAATTTAAAGTCGACGCCAAAACTTTAGAGGCAATTGAAAACAAATGCAGTAAACCGGGATTTAATACCATTATTAGGATTGTTGTTTGCTCACCAACTATGGAAATGGCCCAATCTCATTTGTCCAATCTTAAATCTGCCTTTGCCCAGTTTGCTTCGGACTTAAATTATTTTGGGAGCCGGAGGATTTGGTTTAAAACTGGTTTTATGATTGATTTTATTTATCGCTATCAGCCGATTTTCCGGTTTGGGGGAATCCAGACCATTTTAAACTCCGAGGAATTGGCAACGATTTTCCATTTTCCCAACAAGCAGGTAGAAACCCCTCATATCTATTGGCTTTATTCAAAACGGGCGCCGGCGCCAATCCAGATTCCTAAGGAAGGGCTTTATTTAGGAAAATCGGTTTACAGAGGGGTTAGCCGGCCGGTTTATATTTCTGATGACGACCGCCGGCGCCATATTTATATTATTGGCAAAACCGGGACTGGGAAAACCGAGCTTTTGCGAGATTTGATTTTGCAGGATATTCGTGCCGGCAAAGGGGTTTGTCTGATTGACCCCCACGATTTGGCTGAAGATCTTTTAAATTATATTCCTCCCCAGCGTGCCGAAGAAGTGATTTATTTTGACCCTTCGGATACCGAGCGGCCGATGGGCTTAAATATGCTTGAGGCTTATACCGAAGATCAAAAGCACATCGTTACTACGGCCATTATTAATCTAATGTATAAACTTTACGATCCTTACAAAACGGGAATTATCGGTCCGCGGTTTGAACATGCAATTCGGAATGCGATGTTAACAGTAATGAGTGAGCCGGGAAATACTTTTGTTGAGGTTGTCCGTTGTTTAACTGACTCCCGTTTTGTCCAGGAGATGTTGCCGAAAGTTACCGACCCAGTGGTCCGGCGCTATTGGACCGACCAAATTGCCCAAACTGCTGACTTTCACAAATCCGAGGTTTTAGATTATATCGTTTCTAAATTTGGCCGCTTTGTTACCAACAAAATGATGCGTAATATCATTGGCCAGTCGCAGTCCTCTTTTGATTTTAGAAAGGTAATGGATGAGGGAAAAATTTTAATTATTAATTTAGCCAAGGGAAAGATTGGAGAAGAAAATTCAAGTTTTTTGGGTTTGGTTTTAATTCCGAAAATTTTAGTCGCCGCTATGTCTCGGGCAGATATACCTGAAGAACAAAGGCGCGATTTTTATTTATATGTTGATGAGTTTCAAAACTTTGCTACCCCTGACTTTGCCCAAATTTTATCTGAGGCAAGAAAGTTCCGGCTTAATCTTTGCGTTGCTAATCAGTTTATTGGCCAGATGGAGGAGGAGATTAAAAATGCCGTTTTTGGAAATATCGGGACGCTGATTGCCTTTCGGGTTGGGGTAACCGATGCTTCCTATTTACAACATGAATTTCAGCCAACTTTTAGCGAGGAAGACCTGTTGAATATTGAACGCTTCCATGTTTATATC
>JBNAVS010000012.1:0-12402 GCA_049700235.1 Microgenomates group bacterium | reverse complement strand
AATTGTGATGATCAATAAAGGGAAGGCGAAGATTTTTAAACGCTTAAAATTAAAACTCAAGGCGCCCAAAAGCCCTAAAATCCCCAACCCTGCCCATTGAGCCTGAAGTTTTAAATAATAAAATTTATCTCCAAAATCCCGGTAAGCCTCAGCCACTGAAGCATTGCCAACCATAATTACCCCAAAAATTGTCAGAATTAGGGTTAAGGCCAATAAAACTAAATCTGGCTTTTTAATTGTTGATTTTAAAGCAACTTTTCGGCGAAAGCGACCAGACATATTTTTTAAATTGTAAACCCCGATCTTTGTAATTTTTAAACATGTCAAAAGAAGCACAAGCAGGCGAAAGCAACACTAAATCTCCTTTTTTTCCCTCCGAAAAAGCTCGATTTACAATTTCTTTCATTCCTCCTGGTTGGTAAATTATTTTCCCCTGAAACCCTTCTTTTTGAACAACTTCTTTAATCTTTTTTGCCGTTTTTCCTATTAAAATCAGCACTTTTACATTTGATCGAACAATTTCTTTACCCAATTGGGTATAATTCGAACCTTTTTCCGAACCGCCGGCAATTAAAATAATCGGCTGTTTAAAGGCTTTTATCGCTGCAATCGCTGTTTCAGGCGTGGTGGAAAAAGAATCATTATAAAAACTCACCCCCCTTATCGTCCTCACCAATTCCAAACGGTGTTCCAATCCTTTAAAAGAAAAGACAGCTTGCTTTAGAGATTTTAAATCAGCGCCTGCTAGCCATCCGGCAGTAATCGCCGCGCAAACATTCTCCCAATTATGAGTTCCTAAAATTTGCAGTTTATCTGTTGGTCCAACCAACTTTTCAAAAAGATAAATTTTGCCATCCTTAACATAGGTACCATCAACTTTTTTTTGACGACTAAAATAATGAATTCTTGCTGGGGTTAAATCGGCAAAAGAAGATGAAATCTGATTATCAGCATTTAAAACAGCAAAATCCTCCCTTTTTTGATATCGGACAATGTTTGATTTAGCCTCGATGTACTCTTGAATGTCTTTATGATAATCCAAATGTTCGGAGGTAATAAACAAAACCACGGCAATATAAGGGCTTTTTTCTAAATCTTGCAATTGAAAACTGGAGAGTTCCAAAATTACCCAACTGTCTTTATCCAATTTCGGTAACAATACCAGCATCGGCTCACCAATATTTCCGGCCAGAAAAACTTTTTTACCTGCTTTTTTCAAAATTTGATAAATTAAAGTAGCGGTTGTTCCTTTTCCCTTTGTCCCTGTCACTCCAATTATTTTCCCAGGACATAAATCAAAAAAAAGTTTTGTGGCGCTGGTGATAATCCTACCCTTTTTTTGGGCGTCAACAATTTGAGACATTGAAAGCCTGAAGGCCGGTGAGCGAAAGATAATATCATAATCCGTCAATCCACCTTTTAAATAATCTTTCCCCAACCTAAACCTTAAACTCTTTAAACCCTTAAACTCTTTATACAGATCTCCTAGCTCCGAAGATTCTTTCTGGTCAAAAATCACGATATCTTTAGCACCTTTTTTCAAAAGAAACCGCACAACATCACTTCCCTCAATCCCCAATCCCAAAACAGCAATTTTTTTATCTGCCAAATTAATCATATTTACCTAAATCAGCTTTTATAATTTTACCTTTAAATTTATGATCAAATAGCTTATTAAACACTTCAATTGCCTTATATTCTGTATCAGTAAGGAAAATTTCTATCCCACCTTTTTGTTTGTCTTTTGAAAATAAATTTCTTTTCCCCAGTTCTCCAACTAAACTTTTGGCTGTCGCCACCCCAGGATTAACCAGCTTCACTTTTTGACCAACTATTTTTTTAATTGTTCCGCTAAGTAGGGGGTAATGAGTACAAGCCAGAATTAAAGTATCTATTTTCTTCTTAACTAAAGGTTTAAGATACTCTCGAGCTATAATTTCTGTCACTTTATGATTAAATAAGCCTTCTTCAGCTAAAGGAACGAAAAGAGGGCAGGAGGCTGAAAAAACACTTACCTCTGGTTCTTTTTCCTTAAGCTTTCTTGCCCAGGTGCCTGATTTAATGGTTGCTGGTGTCCCAATAATTCCTATTTGCAGGTTTTTAGTTTTCAACAAAGTTTCATCGACGGTTGATCTAATGACGTCCAAAATGGGAATCTTAATTTTTCTCTTTAGAACCGGCAGGGCTACGCTTGAGGCTGTATGACAAGCGACAACAATAAATTTAACTTTCTTTTCCGCAAGAAAGTTGGCAAGCTGGAGAGAAAACTTAATAATAATTTCCTTCCCCCTCGTTCCCCAAGGTACCCGCGCAGTGTCACCGAGATAAATTATTTTCTCATAAGGCAAAAATTTAGCAATTTCTCGAAGGACGGTCAATCCTCCTATGCCTGAATCAAAAACCCCAATTGGCCGATTATCCATCGAAAGCAATTATATCAAATCTATATCACTGCCAACCAGAGGCCGAAGATAGCCAGCATAATCCCCGCTAGCCAGGCACGGAAAACGATTTTTGGCTCCTCCCAACCTCTATTTTGCAACCACAAATGAAATGGAGCAACGACAAAAGCCTTTCGCTTTAAAAATTTTTTAGAAAGAATTTGAATTAAACTTGAACATACCTCAACGACAAACAATCCACCGATTATAACTAAAGCCATAATTTTCCCCAAAAGCAACCCAACAACCGCTAAGGTTGCTCCGAAAGATAAAGCTCCTACATCTCCCAACCAAATCCTTGCCGGATAAACATTGAAATATAAAAAAGCGATTAAAGCTCCTATCCACAAGGACAAAAAGACAGAGAGAGTAGTATCCAAAATTGAAGAAGATAAAATCCAAAAAGCAAAAAGGCAAATCAGCAAAAGCCCGCAGGATAAACCGTCCAAACCATCGGTAATATTAAAAGCATTAGCAAAGGAAACAATCACAAAGGCAGCAAAAGGAATATACCACCAACCTAAATGAATAATCCCCAAAAATGGTATATAAACAAAATTTATTCTTAAATTAAAATAGAGTAAAAGGGCAATTATAAACGCCAAAATCCATTGAATTAAAAATTTATGGCGCATTCTTAAGCCGAAAAATCCAGCCTGTTCAAAACCAAAAAATTTTTTGAAATCATCATAAAGACCTAGTAAACCGAAGGAAATAAAAGAAAAAAAGAGGATGTTGAGTTCCTCTTTAATTGGGTAAACAGCGGTGACATAAACGCCCAAAAAACTAATAAGGGGAAATAAAATTGCATAAAGGAGGGCAACAGTGGCAATTATAAGCAAACCCCCACCCACTGGTGTTCCTGCTTTGTGCTTATGAAATTTATCAAAAATCGGGGTTAATCTTCCCAAAAAATCGCGAGTTTTTTGCTGCTGGCGCAAAAAACGAAGTTTATATAAAAGATTAATAAAAGGAACAATTAAAATACTGGTTATTATAAATGAAAAAATTAGCAATCCCAAGAAAAGTGCCATTCCTTTTTTATTTTATCCCGGTTGGGCCAGAAAGTAAATAAGGACAATTCTGACATTGCCAATAATTATGACAAGAAACAACTTGACAACCAACTTTCTCCCCCTCCAAAAGCAGCAAAACCCGCTCCATATGGCGCAAAAGCGAACCTTTTAGGTAAAGCAAATCGCCGGGGCTAAGGAGTTTTTCTAAAACCTTTGTTGCCCCAGTAACATCTTCGGTCCAAAAAACCTGATTTTTTTTCATTCCCATTTTAATTGCTTCCATCGCGGTTAATTTTTGTAAAGAACCCACGGAAATTAAGTAATCAACCTTTTTAAGCTTTGCCAATTCTTGCCCAACTCGACAATGTTCTTTTTCTGCCCACTCTCCCAGCTCGCCCATTTCTCCCAAAACAGCAATTCGCCGACCTTTCGTTGGCAAATCGACTAATGTCTGTAACCCTGCCAGCGTTGAGGCCGGATTTGCCCGAAGATGGTCATCGAGCAAAATACTTCCCCTCGGCCCTCTTTCGATACTTAAGCGACCTTTAAGGGGTTTTAGTTTAGCTAAGCCAGAGGCGATTTCCTCCCAATTTAAATTTTGCAGTCTGCCAACTATTGCCGCCACTAAACACGCGTGAACAAAATGGCGGCCAACTAGGCCAGTTTGAACCTTAGTTTTTTGTCGTTGGTCATTAATAACAAAGCTTGTTCCCGAAAAACCAACTTTAATATTCTCCGCCCAATAATCGCAGTTGGTAGAAGTACCATAGCAAATAACTTTTGCTTTTGTTGCTTTTGCCATTGTCCGAACCCGCTTGTCATCCCAATTCAAAATTGCCCAACCATTTTTGGGCAAAGCTGCCAGTAGCTTGCTTTTTTCCTTGATTACTCCCTTAAGCGACCCCAAAAGTTCCGGGTCTGAATGGGTGGGATTAATTCCAGTAACTACCCCAATCGAGGGTTTTACCAGCGCCAAATGATAATCCATCTCGTTTTTATGGTCAACGCCGTACTCCAAAACTAAAACCTGATGACCGGGACGAAGTTTCAAAACGGTAATCGGTAAATTATAAATTGTGTCTAAATTTAAATCAGTCTGAAGGGTCTTGAATTTTTCTTTCAAAACAGTGGCAATTGCCCGGGTGGTATTAGTTTTTCCATAACTACCCGTAATTCCTACTATTGTTAGGTGAGGGAAAAACCGAAGCCAAAATTTCGCCAATACCCTTCTTGCTTGATGAAACGGCTTTTTCCACCAAGAGGTTTGACTCATAGCCTTACTACTCCATTCTTTTAATCTTTGCCCCTAAACTTTTTAGCCTTTCTTCTACTTTTTCGTATCCTCTTTCAATAATTTCTATATTTTTAATCTCACTTTCCCCCTCGGCACACAAAGCAGCAATTACCAACGCCATTCCCGCCCGAATATCCGGAGTTTCTACCACCTTTCCTCTTAATTTTGTTGGCCCGCTAACCAAAACCCGATGAGGGTCGCATAAAGTAATATTTGCTCCCATCGCAATCAATCTATCAACAAAAAACATCCGCGATTCATACATCCAATCATGACACAAAGTCGTCCCTTTTGCTTGGGTAGCTAAAACTATAAACGGACTCATCAAATCAGTGGGAAAGCCAGGCCAAGGTCGGGTCTGGATTTTTCCCTTAGGGGCTATAAGTTTAGAAGGTAAAACAGTTAAAACATCACCCTTAACTTCGCATTTTACTCCCATCCTCCGAAGATACAAAAGGATCATCAATAAATCTTTTTCCCTTACTCCCTCAATTGAAATCTCACTTTTAGTTACCGCTCCGACAATCGCAAAAGTCCCCGCGTCAATATAATCAGGTCCGACAGTAAATTTTGCTCCTTTTAACTTTTTTGCCCCCTGAATCATAATCCGATTAGTTCCCGCTCCAGTGATTTTTGCTCCCATCAAATTCAAAAAATTGGCTAAATCCTCAACATGGGGTTCACAGGCAGCATCGTCAATAACTGTCGTTCCTGGAATCAAAGCAGCCATCATCATCGCATTTTCCGTTGCTGTTACCGAAGCCTCATCCAAAAAAATATAAGCAGAACGAGGGTTTTTTACTTTTGATTCATAATTTTCTTCGCTCGTAATTGTTTCTGCGCCCAAGGCAGCCAGGGCATCAAAATGGGTACCAACAGCCCGCCGGCCAACCATACATCCGCCAGGATGTCTCATCTGCGCCTTGCCAAAACGGGCAAGTAAAGGCCCTAAAAGAAGAATTGAAGCCCGAAGCTTTTGTACTAATTCTGAATTTGGGGTATATTTATTAACCTTCCTTGTGTTAATTACCAAACGATTGGTTCCCAACCCTTCAATTTCTGCTCCCAAGTCCTTTAAAATCTTAGCCAAAACTGTTACATCTCCAATTTTGGGGACATTTTCTAAAATACAATCTTCGCTGGTTAATAAACTTGCCGCCATCAGCGGTAAAACAGCATTTTTGTTTCCGGAAATTTTTACCGTCCCTTTAAGTTTTTTCCCACCTTCTATTATGAATTTTGCCATAATGCCTCCTTTTGACTTATTTTATCAAATCCAACAAAACAAATCTCTTCTTCAAGATTTATCCCAAATTTATCTTTAACTTTCTTCTTGATTAACTTGATTAACTTTATAACTTCTCCTGCTTTTGCTTTCCCTAAATTAACAATAAAATTCGCATGCTTTGGAGAAATTTGGGCATCGCCAATTCTTTTCCCTTTTAAACCACATTTATCGATCAGTTCGCCAGCGGAAAGGGGTTTTGGGTTGACAAAAATACAACCCGCGGAAGGCTCTTTTGGTTGGGAAGCGCGTTTTGCTAAGTTTTCCTTTATCTTCGCTTCCACTTCTTTTTTGTTTCCTTTCTCCAACTCCAATTCTACCCCTAAGATAATTTCTCTTGTTTTTTTAAACCGACTTTGGCGATAGGAAAATTGACAATCCGCCGCTTTTATCCATTTTATTTTTCCTTTCGGCGTTAAAATTTTAACTCGAACTATTTTGTCACCTATTGCCTGTTGCCAAGCGCCGGCGTTTCCTCTCACTGCTCCTCCAACTGTCCCCGGAATCCCGGCAGCAAATTCCAAACCACCCGCTCCCTTTTGCGCCGCCTCTCCAACTAATCTCGAGAGCATCAATCCCGCTTCGCAAATAATTTTTAATTTTTTATTGTAATTTTTAATTTTTAATTTTTCATTTTTAATTTTTATCGCCATTCCCCTAAACCCCCCATCAGCCACCAACAAATTCGACCCGCCGCCTAAAATAAAATAGGGAATTTCTAACTTTCTTGCTAACTTTACCGCTTCAACTAACTCCTTCGTTGTTCTTGCCTCGTAAAATAAATCCGCTGGCCCACCAATTTTAAAAGTCGTATGTTTAGCCATTGGCTCATTTAACTTGACCCGCCGCCGCCCTAATTTTTCAATGATTTTAGAATATTTTTGTGCCATAAAAAGATACTCCCCGCTCCCATAGTAATAATAACATCACCTGGCTGGGTTTCTTTTCTCAAAAATTCAACTACCCCTTTCTCTCCTGGCTCATAAACCACGCGAGGATGATGTTTTGCTGTTTCTTCTGCCAACATTTTTCCGTTTATTCCTAAATCATCTTTCTCTCGCGCTGAGGCGTAAATTTCGGTAATAATCACGATGTTTGTGCCGGCAAAAGCCCGACTAAATTCGGAGAACAACGCTTTAGTTCGACTGTAAGTATGGGGTTGAAAAACAACCAAAATTCTTTCTTGGGGAAACCACTGTTTAGCTGCCAACAAAACCTGTCTTATTTCTGTTGGGTGGTGAGCATAGTCGTCATAAACCCTAACACCCCTAACCGCCCCAACAAACTCAAACCGTCTCTTTGTCCCCCAAAATTCTTCCAAACCCTTTTTAATTGTCTGGGCGTTTATCCCTAAAAAAGTCCCCACCGCAAAAGCCGCCGTGGCGTTTAAAATATTGAACCGGCCCGGAACTCTGATTTTAATTTCGTCTATCACCACCCCCCGATGCTGAAGTCTAAAAATTGTCTGCCCTTGACCAAAATAGGTTTTGGTAATTTGCCAATCGGCCTGAGGAGAAAACCCATAGGTTTGTAAAACTTTCGGAAATTTTTTAGCAACCCCTAGAGTATTTTTATTATCGGCGCAAGCAACTAATAAACCATCTTTAGGAATTTTTTTAAAAAAGTCGCTAAAAACTTCTTTAGTATGGTTTAAGTCCCTATAAACATCAGGATGGTCATACTCAATATTAGTAACAACAATTATCTTCGGATTTTGAAAGCTAAATCGTGGCCGATTGTCTGTTCCTGGCGAATTGGCATATTCATCGGCTTCGGCGACAAACTCCAAGCCATTACTATATTTTCCTGGGGCACCCAAAGGAAAGATTTCTCCTACTCCAATAGCATAACTTGGTTTTCTGCCGGCTTTTTCTAAAACCGTAGCAATCATTGAGGCAGTAGTTGTCTTTCCTCCCACTCCACAAACAGAGATCCCTTCTTTTCCTTCCATCATTTTCCCCAGAGCCTGAGCATGAGTCAAAACCGGAATTTTCATTTCTGTGGCTGCTACCACTTCAGGATTAGTCAAACCCCCATGGGCGCCGGTGGTTATTACCAAATCAGGTTTTGGAGTTAAGTTTTTTTCGCTAAAGCCGACTTTCCACGGGATTTTTCGTTGTTTTAAAACTTTATCGGTAACAAAAATTTCCTCAATATCGCTGCCGCTGATTTTTATCCCCAAGTCCTGAAGACAACAAGCCAGCGCTGTCATTCCCACTCCTTTTATTCCCGTAAAATGAACATGTTTAATTTTTTTAAGAAATTCTGGTTTTTTCATCTAATTTAATTAATTAAATTCTTCTCTTTAAATAATTAAACTAATAACACTTAGCATTTCTCCATAAGTATTTTCGGTCTCTTTCCGATAGGAAAAAAATTCATCGTTGTCACAGGAAGTACAAAGGCTAGCAGAAAAAATATGAGAAAGAGAAATCCCACTGTGGAAAAGTTGATTAATTACCGGAATTTCCAAGTCTAAGCAATTCCCCTTTCCCATCCCCTTAATTCTACCAAATTCAGCAAGAAATTGCTGAAGGCGATTTTTTTCTACCGAATAACATTTTCCACAAATATGGGGTCCTATTGCTACTAAAATATTTTCCGGCAATCCTCCCATCCTAATCATTTGGTCAACCATTTTTTGTGGCAGTCGGGCTAAAATTCCCCTCCAGCCGGCATGAGCGGCGCCAATGATTTTTGCCCTCGGTTCCCAAAACAAAATTGGCAGGCAATCAGCCGACCTTATTCCCAAAACTACCTGCCAATCCCTTGTAAGCAAGCCGTCAACTCCTGGAATAATTTTCCCCCTATCAACATCCCTCACTGCTTTTATCTTATTTTTATGAACCTGCTGGGCTAAAATCAAACTTTTAGGCTCAAGATCAAGAGCTTTCAAAAAATTCTGGCAGTTTTTCTCTTCTCGACAATCCCCATACAGCCGCGTAGAAAACCCGTGAATCAAATTCTTGAATTTTTTAAATTCTTCAAACTCCCAATATCCTTTATTTGTCTTTCTAAACATTTTTACTTTTTTTAAGTCCCTTTAATGCCTTTCTTGCTTCCTTTTGGTCGCTCCAAGGATATTCCGTTTTTCCAAAACACATCGATCTTTCATGGCCTTTACCACAAATCACCACTATATCACCTCTCTTTGCCAACTTTTGAATGGCGAAGCGAATTGCTTCCCTTCTATCCGCAATCCGAAAAAATAACTTCCTCTTCAAATTGGGCCAATTAACCCACTTGGACAAACCTCCTTCTTTTGCTCCCCTTTTTAAACAACCTTCGGCTATTTGGTTTATAATCTCATTCACATCCTCTGTTCGCGGATCTTCGGCTGTCAATACAGCAATATCTGCCAGTTTAGCGGCAATTTCCCCCATCATTGGTCTTTTTGCTACATCTCGCAAGCCTGCGCAGCCAAAGACAACAATCAGTTTACCGGTTTTTTGGTTACGAGTTACGAGTTGCGAGTTAAGAGTTTTTAGAACATTTTCTAAGCCATTCGGTGTATGGGCAAAATCAACAATTACCCTAAAATTTTGCCCCTCGTTAATTTCTTCCATCCGGCCAATAACGCCCCGAAAACTTGCCACTGCTTTTCTGATTTTTTCCGGCGGAATTCCCAAAGCGGCGCTAACGGCAATCGCCGCTAAGCAATTGTATTGGTTGTACTCACCCGGAAGCAAAGTTTCAAAAGGAAAACTTTTCGGCGTAAAATCCGCCCTACTTCTAATCCCATAAGTAATCAATTTTGAATTTTTAATTTTTAATTTTAAATTTTCAAATGATTTGTCATCTCTGTTTAAAACGGCAATTTTTACTCCTCGAAAAAGCTCTGCTTTTGCCCGAAGATAATTTTCATAAGTTTTGTGGTAATCCAAATGTTCGTGGGTAACATTAGTCACTACTCCCAAATGAAATTTCACTCCCCAAAGTCGGTGTTGGTCCAGTCCGTGAGAAGTTGCCTCAAGAACAACATATTTTATTCCCCTATCGGACATCTGGCGTAAAAGCTTCTGTAAAACCCAAGGATCGGGAGTGGTAGTATGTAAACCAGGAGCAGAGACGCTGGAAATTAAATCTGACCTGAATCCAGATTCTTTTAAAATATGACCAATAAGATGAACAGTCGTTGTCTTCCCATCAGTGCCGGTAACGCCAATAACCGTTAATTTTTTAGAGGGAAATCGCCAATAAATATTTGCCAAAACCGCCTGAAGTAAATGAATTAAATTCTTCAGCTTTCGAATCATTAAAAGTATTATACCGCCAAACCCTTATTCTGGCAAAATGCCGTAATAGGTAAAAAGCTCCTTGGCGATATCGAACCATAAAGGAGCGGCAGTCTCCGAACCCCAAGGAGAAGAGGTAGGCTCCCGCAAAGTTACCAGCATCACGAATTTTGGCTCATCGGCAGGGGCAAAACCAACAAAAGAAGCAATTGTTTTTTCCTCATCATAATGACCGGCAACGGGGATTTGGGCGGTTCCGGTTTTGCCGGCAATCCGAAATCCTTTTGGTTTAGCCCATTTCGCCTCACCATTATCAACTGCATTCACCATCATTTCCGTGACTACTCTTGCCGTTGTTGGTTTTATAACCTGGGTAGCCTCTTTAATTGGAATTTCTTTTTCTCCATCCTCTCCAATCACTTTTTTTACCACAAAAGGTTTCACTAACCTTCCCTCATTAGCAATTACTCCCACCGCCCGCACCATCTGAAGAGGAGTAACGGCAATCCCTTGACCAAATGAAGCCGTTGCCAAATCAATTGGCTTCCACTCTGATTTTGGTCGCAGGCGAGGGCTACTTTCTTCCTGTAAATCAATCCCTGTAGGTTGGCCAAAGCCAAATTTTTCTAAATAGTCCACCAGTTTTTCGCTGCCCAATTTTTCTCCAACAAAAACCATCCCCACATTATCAGAATGCTGGATTACTTCAACCATCGTTGAGTCTGGAAAATATTTGTCGTTCCAAGTGCGGATAGTATAACCGGAAATATTTCTTGGTCCATCACATTTCTCACAGCGGGTTTGGGGAGTGACTACCCCTTCATTTAAGGCCGCTGCCATCACCAAAACCTTAAAAGTCGAACCAGGCTCGTAAGAGGAAGCAATTACTGGATTAGGAAATAAAGATTTATCATACTTCCAATAATTCGCCGGATCATAAGTAGGTAAAGAGGCCATCGCTAAAATTGCTCCAGTTTTTGGTTCCATAACCACAACCGAACCGCTGACCGCCCCATAACGGTCTAAGCCCTTTTTGAGTTTTTCCTCAACAATAAACTGAACCGAGCGATCGATAGTCGTTTGGAGACTCCGGCCGGGTTTCTCTTTCTCGCCCTTATTTTCTCCCACTAAAATCGGTTTTCCCGAGGCGTCTTTTTCCCGACGGACAATTCCTGGCTGGCCCTTTAGTTCCAAATCATAATATCCCTCCAATCCAAAATAGCCTTTGTCCCGACCGTTAATATCTAAACCGACAAAACCTAAAAGGTGGGCGGCAGACGAGCCTTCGGGATATCCCCTTTTTTGCTCCTCTTCAAAACCAATTCCGGCAATTTTTAAGTCTTCTAAGATTTCTTTGGTTCGCCGAGAAACTTTATGCTGAAGGGGAACCCAAACTAAATCATCACGTTTTAGCCGTTGTTTGATAAGTTCCTCTGTCTCCTTCACATTTGGACTCAAAAGAGGAGCAAGTTTGGCCGCAATACTTTCTGGTTTTTCTTCCAAGTCAGGTATTGAAGCAAAAACTAAAAAAGCTTCCTGGTTGGTAACCAAAGGAAAGCCATCGCTAGCAAGAATTTCTCCCCTTTTAGCAGGAATTTCAAAGGAAACCCAATGCTGTTTTTCTGCCGCTGCTGCTAATTGCTCGGAATTCAAAACCTGCCAATAAAATAGCCGGTAACCAACTAAAACCCCGGCTAAAATAAAGAATCCTAAAAGAAAATTAATTCTCCAGTTGCTCATTTTAAAGCCACAGGAATTTGGGGAGTAAGGTGCAAAACTGCTGTTGTTCTGACAAAACCAAGCTCTTCTGCCTTTAAAGAAATTTTAGAAAGAGAGGTACTGCTGCTGATCTCTTCTGTCAAAATTCTGGTTTCTTCCTCCAGTTGGGCTGCTTTTTCCTCCAACTGACGGAGTTTTCCCCCTAAAGTCGCCAAATTATGAGAAACAACAAGTTGAGCCAAAGCCAGGAGTAGCACCAAAGTAGTAATTATTATCAGCAATTTTGGTCTTTTTATTTGTTTTTCTTTATTCATTTTTTCTCCCCTGCTCTTAATTTGGCGCTCCGACTACGCGGGTTAGCATTAATTTCCGCCGTGGTTGGCCGAATTGGCTTTTTTGTCAAAATCTCTAA
>JBNAVS010000011.1:0-12523 GCA_049700235.1 Microgenomates group bacterium | reverse complement strand
AAACTTTTAACTTTTAACTTTTTCATTTTTAAATTTTAAATTGTTTTCTCACCTCCATCCTTAAATGTTTCCTTATTTAAATAATACCACACTCCAGTTCCCCAAGGCATGGCTTACCCAAAGTGGAAGTCCTAATTATCGGCCGAGATTCACTATCTTTTCCCGCAAAAGCCACAAAGATGCTCCACCAATAAATGTTATTATCAGAAACAAGTGTAGGAAAGAAATTTATTATTATTTGTCAATAGTCATTATTTAAACAAAATTATCGGCCAGGACCAGAAGACATGGAGTAAAATAGCCGAGACGATGTTTTTGCTGCGAGCAAAGACAAAAGCAGAACCAACTCCGTAAACGAAAACCAAAAAAAGATAAACCAACATTACTTGTGGCGTGTAACTTAAAACAAAAACACTAATTGGTAAATGAATGAGCATAAAAAGAAAGGCAGAAATAACATTCGCTCCCCATTCAGTTTTTAAAATTTTCCAAAGGCGGTTGAAAATATAACCGCGAAAAACTGTCTCCTCGGAGGCAGCGGTGGCAAAAGATAAAAATAAAGCCCCAAAAAAATCCCCTGTGTTGTATTGAATTGTCTCCAACCTCAAGCCTCGGTATTTTAAAATATTAGTCAAAAGCCCTTCCAAAGCAAAAACCATCCCCAAACCACTCCCCCAATACAAAGAGGGAAATAAATTTTTGGTGGTGTATCCCAAAGAAGAAAGCGGCTGGCGCTCAATCTTTTTTACTACCCAAAAAGTAGGAATTAACCAAACAGCGGGTTTTAAAATCAGTTCTTCAGCCCATGAAGGTAAAATTTCGGGGAAATAGCGATAAACTGCCCAAACAACAAAAATAAAAGAAAAAAGACCAAAGACATGTTTTAAGGAAAGTTCCTTGTTGGGGAAAAACCGGCCAAAAACTTTTTTAAAAACCATCTTTAGATTATAATAACTCAATGAAAAGGAAAAAGTCAAAAATTAAGGCTATTTTAAGTTTCCAAAAATTCTTCTCCTACTCTATAAACATCTCCAGTTCCTAAAGTGATTACTATCTCCCCCCTCTTAAGATTATCTAAAAGCCATTTCACTATTTCTTCAAAATTGCTAATATAAATAGCCTCTTGACCTATTTCTTGAATTCGACCTACCAAATCACGGGCATGAATACTCTTCATCTCTCTTTCCGTATCGCCTATCCCGGGTGAAATATCAGTAATGATTACTCTATCTGCTAACTTAAAACTTCCCGCTAATTCGTTCAAAAAAACTCTTGTTCGCCGGAATTGCCTAGGTTGGAAAACAGCCACAACTCTATTTTCAGGAAACCACTGTTTTAACCCCTCCAAAGTAGCCTGAATTTGTATTGGATTATGAGCAAAATCATCAACGACAATAACACCGTTACGGCTTCCTTTTATTTCCATCCTTCTTTTAACTCCTTTATATTCTGAAATAACACTAACAGCCTGAGAAATATCAGTCCCCAAAATGTTGCTAGCAATTACTGCTGCAGTTGCATTTAAAACATTATGTCTTCCTGGTACATGAATTTGAACCTCTAAAACTCTTCCTCCACTGATCAAGTTGAAAATTGTTTGGTGTGAATTCGGCCTGATGTCATCTATTTGAAAATCTTTTCCTTGTTTAATCCCATAAGTCACCACGGAGCATCTGGCTTGGCGAGTAACAAAGGTTGCATTTTCATCGTCTCCATTTACTATTAAAAACCCATCCGGGGGAATTCTAGAAACAAATTCAGTAAAAGCGGCTAACATCTCATTTTCGTCTTTGAAATAATCTAAGTGGTCTCCCCAAAAGAGTGAAGTTATAATGGCAATCCTATATTTCAAATCTAAAAATGACCTATCAAACTCATCGGCTTCGGCAACAAATGGTGCTCCTCTTCCATACCGATAATTTTTATCTCCTAAATAATCTACCCTTGCTCCTAAGAGTATCGTTGGGTCTTTCCCAGCCCTCTCTAAAATCAACCCCAACATTGCCGTAGTTGTAGTTTTTCCTGCTGTGCCGGCAACAGCTACTCCTTCCCTTCCTTCCATCAATTTTCCCACGACTTCTGATCGTCTCAATACGGAAACCCCATGATTTACTGCCCACGTTACTTCCGGATTTGAAAAGGGAATAATTGAAAACCTTATTATCAATCCTGTACCAAAAGGAATGTTTTTTTGTGAATGACCAAAATAAACCGGAATTCCTTGATTTCGGAAAAATTCAAGCATTGGTCTCTGTTTAATTCTTGAAGGATCTGTTTGCTCCGAGCCAGAAATCTGATAACCCATTTCCAAAAGAAGCCCTGCTAATCCACTCATTCCATCCCCTCCAATTCCTATAAGATGAATTTGAGAAGGGAGGATTAATTCCGGGGCAGGTTTATTTTCTTTTTCCTGCCAACCCATTTTCCCTATAATTTTTTAAATAAAAATCTCTTAATATCTCTTTTTTTTAAATCTAGCCATAGTCTAAAAGGAAGGGTATCTTGAACTCTAAAATAAACAGTTTCTCCCGAAAAAAAGGCATCTTTGAATCTTTGACGAAGGTTAGGAGAAAGTAAAAAATTTGCTTTTTTAAAAGAGAACCATTTAACGTCTTTAGTTTCGGCAGTTTTTTTTGTTATTCTCTTAGATTTAGGTTTTGCCCTAAAAACAATAACAATATTTTTCTCCTTTGTTTTTAAATAAATTCCAGAAATTCTTTCTAAAATAATTTCTAAGCCTGTTTCTTCTTTTACTTCCCTTAAAGCTGCCTTTTCTAAACTTTCGCCCTCTTCTACTCCTCCTCCCGGAAAAATCCACCAACCTAAATCTTTTCGTTGACAAAGAAGAACTTTTCCATGAGAGTTAAGAATAATTGCACTTACTCCTATCTTTACCCCTTGACTGAAAACAGGCAGTTTACTTACAGGGAATTTTAATTTTTCTTCCTTCATAGTTAACCAACGTCCATTCATTTTTCCCTTTTCTCACAATATAATTGGGATCCAAGGGAATCTTGCCAATTCTAGTAGAAACTACATAACGAGGTACGGCAAAGCCGGTAGTAAAACCCTGCATCTTTTTAATAATCTCTGTTCCTTTCCAAAGAGGAGTTCGAAAATGAGTTACTCCCTTAACAAAGTGGCAATGAAATATATAATACGGCCGTACCCTTATCCTTAAGAGTTTATGCATAAGTTCCATCATTACTTTAGCATCATCATTAACTCCTTTCAAAAGTACAGTTTGATTTCCTACAGGAATCCCACAAGATAAAAGGATATCGCATGCTTTCGCTGCTTCGGGGGTAACTTCTTTTGGGTGGTTAAACTGAGTATTAACCCAAACAGGATGATATTTAGAGATGATTTTGGCCAATTGAGGAGTAATTCTTTGTGGAAGAGTGCAGGGTGTCCTTGTTCCGAAGCGGATAATTTCAATATGGGAAATTCTCCTTAAACTTTTTAATACATACTCAATCATCTCATCTTCCACCATAAAGGCGTCCCCTCCGGTAATTAAAACGTCTCTTATTCCCTTGGCAGTCTGAAGATAAGCAATAGCCCTATCTATTTCTTTTTTAGGGGTAGGAAAGTCTTCTCTGCCAATTCTTCTCCTCCGAAAGCAATGACGACAAAAACTAGGGCAACAATTAGTTAAATACAAGACTAGTCTGTCTGGATATAATTGAAAAAGACAACTTACAGGCAAGCTTTTTTCCTCTTTCTTTGGATCGTCAACCCCAATTTTATCTTCCAACTCCTGAACAGAAGGAACGGCTTGTTTTCTAATTGGACAGTTTCTATCGTTTTTATCCATTAAACTAGCATAATAGGGACTAATTGCCCAGCGAAATTTTTGCGACACTCTCTTAATATCTTCAATTTCTTTAGGGGTTAAATCGATAATTTTAGACAATTTCTCAGTAGTATTAATTTTGTGGGCAAGATGCCATCGCCAGTTATTCCAATCTTTCTTACTAATCTTGGCAAAATAGGTGTTCATAGCGGTATAATAACCCAATGAAAAGTAAAAAGTCAAAATTCTCCCTATAGCCTCAACTTACAAATGAAAGGTAATTCTTCTGGTTGATGGTTTTAAACTTTGCCTTTGGATAGTTTTGACGCCACTCTGACGGCAGTTTTCCTTTTTTAGTCCCCCATTTAATCTCATAACCAAAAAGCTTACCTTTCCGCTCCTCCACCCAGTCTATCTCCTGTTGACTCCATGTGCGCCAAAAATAATTGTTGGCAAAAATTTGCCGATAATGTTGGTATTTTATTCTTTCGCTAATCACAAAATTTTCCCAAAGTTGCCCAAGGTCGTTTCTTAAATTGGGGGGGTTAAAATTGGCAATTAAGGCGTTTCTCACTCCATTGTCATAAAAATAGTATTTGCTTTTTTTAACAATTTCTGTTCTTAAATTCCGGGAATAACCGCGAAGATTAAAAACAATAAAAGATTTTTCAAACAAATCCAAATAACGACTGACAGTTTTGCGATCAATTCCTAAATTGCTACCTAATTCCGTTAAAGAAACCTCGCTGCCAACTTGAAAGGCCAAAAGACGTAAAAGATCAAGCAAGATTTTGGCACTTTTGATCTTCTCCAACTCCAAAACATCCTTAAGAAGATAGGAACCGACTAATTCTTCAAGAATGACTCTTTTTTCCTTTTTGCTTTTGGCTACCAGCACTTCCGGGTAAGAGCCAAAAATTAAAAATTCAGGTAACTTTTGTTCTAACTCAAATTGATTGTAATGATTTTTCAATTCTAATTGTGAAAGAGGATAAAGAATCAGGGTTCTTTTTCGGCCAGTTAAAGGCTCACCAACCTGACCGGAAAGCTCAAAAGAAGAAGAACCAGTAGCGATTATTCTAATCCCGGGTATCTCATCTGCCAAAATTTTCAGGCCCCAGCCTATTTGAGGGATGTGTTGGGCCTCATCTAAGGCAATCAAATCATAACCACGGGCATATTCAAAAATTTGCTCAAAATTTCTTGAGCTTAGAACTTGCTGAACGAGAATGTTGTCTCCCGAGTCTAACTTATATGTGTATTTGGTCTGGCGAAGATATTGTTGAAGAAGGGTGGTTTTTCCCACCCGGCGGGGACCATAAATCACCAACACCCTATTGGGTTTAAGATATTGGTCAAGATTTTGATAAAATCTAGATAAAAGCATATATTTTGTATACCACAATTCCCCAAAATTGTCAAATTTTGGGGAGTCACAATCCCCATATTTTTTATTGATTTAAATATACCACCACTCCGCTTTCTCCCTCTAATCTTGGTAAAATAGATTCATCGCGGTATAATAACCCAATGAAAAGGAAAAAGTCAAAATTATTTACCATTTGCTTATTTGTATTTATTTGCTTATTTGGATATTTATTTTGGGATCTGCCCTTGCCAAACAAGCTTTCTTCCTATCCTTTTCCGGCCTCAACCTTGATTTATGACCGCAATGGTCAACTTTTGTATGAAATTTATGCCGAAAAAAACCGGGTGCCAGTAAGACTTAGCGATTTGCCTCCCTATGTCAAATGGGCAACGATTGCCTCCGAGGACAAAAATTTTTATCGCCACCACGGCTTTGATTTTGGAGGAATTTTGCGGGCAAGCTACAATATTGTTTTTCGCCGGACCTTGCAAGGAGGGTCAACCATTACTCAACAGCTGGTGAAAAATGCCTTACTTGAAGATCCTCGACGAACATTACGGCGAAAAATTCGCGAGGCAATTTTAACCTTGGCAACAGAGATTATTTATTCTAAAGACCAAATTTTAGAAATGTATCTTAACCAAGTCCCTTATGGAGGAACTGCTTGGGGAATTGAAGCCGCGGCCCAAACTTATTTTGCCAAATCCGCCAAGGATTTAACCTTAGCCGAAGCAGCACTTTTGGCTGGTTTGCCTGCCTCTCCCACCCGCTTTTCTCCTTTTGGCGCCCACCCAGAATTAGCAACGGAAAGGCAAAAAAGAGTGTTGCAAAGAATGAAAGAAGACGGCTATATTAGCGAGGAGCAAAAAAGGGAAGCCGAGGCTCAACCCCTAAAATACGCCCCAGCCCTCACTAGCATCAAGGCCCCCCATTTTGTCTTGTATGTTAAAGAAAAATTGGTAGAAATGTATGGGGAAAAAATGGTTGAGCAAGGAGGGCTAAAGGTAACAACAACCTTAGATTTGGATTTACAAAATTTCTCCCAGCAAACAGTTGCCAGCGAAGTGGCAAAACTTAAAAAAATGAAGGTTTCTAACGGCGCTGCTTTGGTTACCAATCCGAAAACCGGGGAAATTTTGGCAATGGTCGGTTCGCGCAATTATTTTGATCGGGAAATTGATGGTAATGTCAATTTAACCTTACGGCCCCGCCAGCCGGGTTCAGCAATCAAACCGATTAATTATGCTGTTGCCTTAGCAAAAAAAATTATTACCCCCGCCACTGTTTTAAATGATGTTCCTACCTGTTTTCGGGTTGCCGGTCAACCTTTATATTGTCCCAAAAATTATGACGGTCAGTTTCGTGGCCCAACCCAAGTTCGTTTCGCTTTGGGAAATTCTTATAATATTCCGGCAGTAAAAGTCTTAGCCTTAAATGGTTTGGAGGATTTTATTGCCAGCGCCTCGGCGATGGGAATTAGCACCTGGACTGACCCCGCTCGCTTCGGTTTATCCTTAACTTTGGGTGGAGGTGAGGTAACGATGTATGATATGGCCCAAGCTTTTAGCGCTTTTCCAAACTTAGGGATTCGCACTGATTTATGGGCAATTAAAAAAGTTGAGGACCAAAACGGCAAAGTTATATACGAACATCAGGAGAAAGAGGGACCGCGGGTTTTACCAATGGAAGTTGCCTATTTAATCAACCATATTTTGTTGGATAACAATGCCCGGCAGGCTGCCTTTGGCCCTTCCTCTTGGTTGGTAGTCAAAAATCATCCTGAGGTTTCGGTTAAAACCGGCACCACCAATGACTTGCGAGATAACTGGACCATTGGCTGGACGCCATCGATTATGGTTGCCACTTGGGTCGGCAACAACGACAATTCATCTATGTCCTACATCGCCTCCGGCCTCACCGGCGCTTCGCCGATTTGGAACAAAATTATCAGCTTTGCTCTACGCGACAAAAAAGAGGAATGGCCTTTTAAACCCGACGGCATTGTCGGTGCCCAAGTCTGTACTCTCTCCGGTAAATTGCCAGATCCCGGCTCTCCCTGCCCAACGCGGTTTGAATATTTTTTGGAAGGAACTGTCCCTGGCGAAACCGAAAACCTCAAACAATTTGTGGAAATCGACAAAACCAGCGGTCAGTTAGCGACAGACAAAACTCCCCCGGAAAACCGCGAGCTTCAAGAAAGGCAAGTCATAATTGATCCCTTGGGAACTAAATATTGCCTGGACTGCCCTTTTCCTGAGGAGGCAACGATAATTAATTATCCCCTAAGTTACTAATTTTAAAGCGACAGGTCTCCTTTAAGATAATATTCACCTATCTTTTGGACCTCCTCCATTACTTTGGCAATTTTTTCTTTGCTTTTCCACCAATTTTTAGAAGTAATTTTTCTTTTGTCTTTAACCGGAATTATTAATAATTTAGAACGAGGAAAAAACTTAGCAAAAGTCATCTTTAATCGTCGGGCATGATAAGGCTTGCTAATCAAAATAATCTTTCTTGAGGGTAATTTATGTTTTTCAACAATTTTTGCTGCTTCCAAAGCGTTCTCTTTAGTATTTGAAGATTTCTTTTCGCAAAAAATATCTTTTCCAGGTACTCCTCTCTTTAGGGCAATTTTTTTCCCAAAATTACACTCGTTTTCCCTAATTTTAGAGTTAAAACCGCCAGTAAACAAAATTTTTGGAGCAAATCCCTCTTTATAAAGACTCACAGCTTTTTGAGGAAGTTGAGGATGGCTTGAGCCAGGAACAATAATCAAATCAGCTTTTTGTGGTTTATCTTCAACAAAAATAAATTTGGTAATTGCTTTAACTGTGTTTAATCCAAGTTCCATCGGTATTCCTCCCTAAAAGTATTCCACGGTTTTTCTTTCATTAAAGTATAAATTTCTTTAGATAGTATCTCTTGAGGTAAGACAACTTCATCGATATCGACCGAAATAGCTTGTCCTATCCCCCTTAACATTTCATAAACTCTTTTTACTGTTTCCCTAACTATATCTAAATTAAAATCGCCTGTTTCTTCCCAATTAATAAGTTCTTCCAGTAAAAATGATTCTACTCCAAAAAAGGCTTCGGCTAAATTGTTAAAATCCTGCCTATCACGAAAAGATGGCGCTTTCTTAATATCCCAAATTCTTCCTTGGCCAACCGCTCTTATTCGGTCTAAACAATTGGTAAATAAAGACTTCATTGAAGCATAGACAGCGGCTACATCGGCAGGCATAATATATTCATGATATCCCTCAAACGGATCTCTTTTAATCAGACGGCCCTCAGCCTCAAGAAGAACTTGAATAGGGGTACCATCAAAAACTCGGAGGGCTTTACTTAGGGTCGGGCACAAACCTCTTCTTTTAAGAAAAGCTAAGTCTTTCTTAAGTGTCTCCATCGTAGTATAAGGATTAAAAATCATAAAACCTACAACGACAGAAATGCCTTCTTTTTCAAGAATGTCCAAAGCCTGTTCCATCCCCCTAATAGTTTCTCCTTTACGAAACATTTGGAGAATTTTATCGTCAGAGCTCTCTACCCCAATTAAAAGTCTTTCAAAGCCAGCGTCTTTCAAATGCCTAACAACTCCAGGGTCGGCGGTTATATCATTACCCCGGCAAAAACCCATTAAATGGAAAGGCAATCTCCTTCTTTTTATTTCTTGGCAAATTCGGACTACATGCTCACGTCCTAGAAGTCCTGGACCAAAAATATTTGGATCATTAAATTTGAAAATGGTCACCCCATGGGTTTCAAATATTTCTTGCATTTCGTCTACCACGCTTTTGGGATTTCTTCCTCGCCATTTTGGTCCTTCCCAAAGACTTCCAAAAGAGTAATTACTACAAAAAGTGCAAATTCCATAACATCCTCTGCTTCCCATAATTGTCGCATAGTTAGTTTTTCCCAAACAATATTCCAAATAATCCCGGACGGCAAAGGGTAAAGCATCAAGATCAACACTATCAATTGGCTTATTAATCACTTGAGCCCGGTTATGAAGATAGGCAATACCGGGAACATCTCTCCATTCTTGACCAGTCAAAACTTTTTCCGCAAGGCGAATAACAGTATTTTCTCCTTCTCCCAAAACTACCGAGTCTATTTTGCTTCCCAATCTTTCTAAAATATAAGGGAAAGATAAGGTAGCCGTAATCCCCCCGCAAGTAATATGACCGGAATAACCTTTTTCTCTTAGGGCATTAACAATTATTTCCAAAGATGGCAAAGCTCTTTGAAGAACAGAAAAACCAACCAGCGGAGGATTCTTCTCAAGAATTCTTTGAACGACTTGTTGGGGAGTTTTTGCCTCAACATCAGCATCAAAAATCTCTGCCTTTCTCCCTCTACTTCTTAATGAAGCAGCTAAATACATCAATCCCATCGGTTCTTTTGGATTGTAGTCGGGTTCTCTTCCTGTTTGATATAAAGGGGGTAAGACCAATAAAACCTCGGGGCGGGCTAAAGGCTGATATTCTTTTCTCTCAAGGTTAATACCCATCTTTTAATTTATTTAATTAAATCATATTTCATCATAATAAATCAACCTCAATTATTCCAAGAAAAATGGTAATTGCTTAGTTAACGATCCGTTGTAATGTAATTCCTTTAGGCTCTTTTAAGTGATGAAGATATACTTTCCTTAGAGTTTTTAATTTCTTGACGAATAGCTAAAAGGTTGTTCTATCGTTCTTGTGGAGTTTAACTTGCATACGTTCTTAGTATATTCATATTGGGCAATTTTGCTTTTCCCAAGTTGTCTTATCTTTTTGGCTACCGCAACTTAGAAAGCCTTTTGAGGTCTTTTTCTGCTCTTGGAGATAGGAGAATCCTTAAAATCTTTTTCCCTCACTGTTTTTTTATCAGAGTCAATTATCAAGACCTGTTTTGTGAACTCTTTAGGAAAAAAATTCGGACTACAGATTCACAAAGAGAATAGCCGCTCTTGCTTCTAACCCCTCGCCATTTTTCAAAACTGGGATCAGCTATTTATCATTTTTAAATCCCTCATAAAAGTCTTTTAAATCAAGATCCGTAATTATGAAGGAAAAATAAACAATGAAGATTTAAATATTCTTTTAAACAACTGGGCACCTTTGGGACCGGTGCCAACCCCAAATCCTGATCAGCGAAAGGCGGATTTAAACGAAGACCAAAAAGTCAATGAAACCGATCTAACCATTCTCCTTTCCAACTGGAACCCATAAAAATTCATTATCCCGGTAAAAATGGTACTTGACAAACAAAATAACTGGGTTAAAACAAAATAACTGGGTTAAAATAGTAATCATATGAAGTTTATCCAAACAAAAGAATAGCAAAATTCCTCTTTAATCTCGCCTTAAACTAGGCTAAAATATATCTTATAATGGCGGGAAAAAGGACAGGAACGATTTTTACCGCCAAAAAACTCCGACCCAAGCGAAAATCTTCTGCTTGCCCAGCAAAGCAAAAGCGAAGTTGGGCCCCGGGTTTTTTGGTAAAAAAGATCTTAGAGTTTTTAGGCAAACCTCTTTTTTGGTTAATTTATTTTATTCTTTTTTTAATTACTCAATTATTCAATTACGGATTACGGATTGCGAATTGCGAATTGCGAATTGCGAATTGGATAAAAAAGCAAAAATTCCCCAAAATAGCAACACCAAAAATCAAAATCCCTAAAGTTAAAATCTCTCTCCCCTCTAAAAAAGTAATCATTGGCGGTTTTCTAATTTTATTTTTCCTTTTTCCTTTTTACTTTTTACTTTTTACTTTAAGAAATCTTCCAAATCCAAACGAGCTGGTAACCCGCCAGCCAATTTTAACGACAAAAATCTATGATAGAAGCGGCAATCTTCTGTACAAGATCTATCGCCGAGAAAACCGAACATTAGTTAAGCTCCAAGACTTGCCTTTGCATTTAATCCAGGCAACGGTGGCGATTGAGGATGCCGAGTTTTATTCCCACCACGGATTTTCTTTAAAAGGAATTGCCCGCGCCGCCATTCGCAACCTTGGTGGAGAAAAACTTTATGGTGGGTCAACTATCACCCAACAGTTGGTAAAAAATGCCCTTCTTTCTCCGGAACGAACAATTACTCGAAAGATAAAAGAAATTGTTTTGGCAATTTTGGTTGAGGCAAAATTTTCCAAAGATGAAATTTTGCAAATGTATTTAAATGAGGTTGGTTATGGGGGAACAGCCTATGGGGTTGAGGAAGCAGCCCAAATGTATTTTGGTAAATCGGCTAAAGAATTAAATCTAGCCGAGTCTGCCTTACTTGCTGGTCTACCTGCTTCCCCAACACATTTTTCTCCCTTTGGTGCCCATCCGGAAAAAGCAAGGGAGCGTCAGCTGCTAGTTTTACGAAGAATGAAACAAGAAGGATTTATAACCGAAGATGAAGAAAGAAAAGCCGCTGAAGAAGAATTGTATTTTGCCCCCCAGCGCACTGATATTAAAGCCCCTCACTTTGTGATGTATGTTAAAGACTTGCTGGTCCAAAAATATGGCGAGCGGATGGTTGAAGAAGGAGGGTTGGAGGTTAAAACTTCCCTTGATCTGAATATTCAGGAAATGGCCCAAAAAATAGTCAGCGAAGAAATTAAGAAATTAAGAAGTCTAAAAATTAGCAATGGCGCAGCCCTAGTAACTAATCCAAAAACTGGCGAGATTCTGGCCATGGTTGGGTCACAAAATTATTTTGATATTCAAAATGACGGCAATGTCAATGTCACTTTGCGACCTCGCCAGCCTGGTTCGGCAATTAAACCCATTATGTATTCCCTAGCCCTAGAGTCCGGTTTTACTGCCGCGACCATCATTCCTGATACTCCCATTACTTACAAAATTCCCGGCCAACCCCCATATTCTCCAAAAAATTATGACAATCGCTTTCATGGAAATGTTCCTTTGCGAATTGCCCTAGGTTCTTCTTATAATGTCCCGGCGGTTAAAGTTTTAGCCGCTTTAGGAGTCGAGAAAATGATTCGCCGCGGTCAGGAAATGGGAATAACTACTTGGAATGACCCGAAGCGCTTTGGTTTATCTTTAACTTTAGGAGGTGGGGAAGTAAAGATGGTTGATTTGGCAGTTGCTTATGGGGTTTTGGCAAATATGGGAAAGCGGGTAAATTTAAATCCGATTTTGGAAGTCAAAAATTACCGCGGCGAAACATTGGAACGTTTAAACATTGGAGCATTTGAACATTCTGGTGAAAAAATTTTTTCGCCAGCTGTTGCTTACATTTTAACCGATATTCTTTCTGATAACGCCGCCCGGACGCCGGCCTTTGGCTCCCACTCCTGGCTAAATATCCCCAACCATCCCTCGGTTGCTGTCAAAACTGGAACTACCCAAAATCTTCG
>JBNAVS010000010.1:0-13230 GCA_049700235.1 Microgenomates group bacterium | reverse complement strand
GCGGCTTGGGCCGGAAGTCGGGTGGCGGTGGGAACTTCGGGTGGTGGTTTTGCCTTAATGACCGAGGGATTAAGTTTTGCTGCCCAAGCAGAAATTCCCTTGGTGATTATTGAGGGCCAACGAACTGCGCCAGCAACCGGTGTCCCTACCTATACTGCCCAAAGCGATTTGTGGTTTACTTTATTTGCCGGTCATGGAGATTTTTTAAGATTTTTGATTGCTCCCGGTGACGGAGAGGAGGCAGCTTTTTGGGCAGGGGAAGCTTTAAATTTAGCCTGGGAATACCAAACACCAGTGATTTTACTAGTTGACAAGCAAATTTGTGAAAGCACTTTTACCCTCAAAGAGACGATTTTTTCCAAGATAAAACAAAGAAAGCCAATTTTAGCCAAAGGCAAAAGTCTCTATTTGCGCTACCAAGATACTCCCAGTGGTATTTCTCCTTTGGCTTTTCCCGGAGAAAAAGGGAAAGTAGTAAAAGCCAATGGCTATGAGCATAACGAAGCGGGGTTGACGGTTGAAGAGGTAAATTTGGTAAAAAAGATGCAGGAAAAAAGGCTTAAAAAATTTAAAACAATGAGAAAGGCAGTAGAAAAATTGCCGGCAGTTAATGTTTATGGCGATAAAAAGGCAAAAACTGCTTTGATAGTTTGGGGGTCGGTAAAGGGAGTGGGATTAGAAATGGCAGAAAAACACGGATTAAGATTAATTCAGCCAGTGATTTTTCAGCCTTTTCCCGAAAAACAAATAAAAAAGGCACTGAAAGGGGTGGAAACGGTAATTGTTGCCGAAAACAATGCCTTGGGCCAATTGGCAGAGATTTTGCCAAGATACGGAGTAAAAGTTGACAAGAAAATTTTAAAATATGATGGGCGGCCATTTTGGCCTCACCAATTATATGAAAAACTTAGAAACTAATGCCGTAAAAACTTGGTGCCCTGGTTGTGGCAATTTTGGGATTATTAATGCCTTAAAAAAGGCAATTTTAGAAATGGACTCAGAGGTAGGATTAGAAAATTTTGTTTTAGTTACCGGGATAGGTTGTCATGGAAAGATTGCTGATTATTTAAATATTAACAGTTTTTATGCCTTACATGGCCGGGGGATAGCGGTGGCAACGGGAATTAAGATTGCCAATCCAAAACTAAAAGTAATCGTTTCTGTGGGAGACGGAGATGCTTACAATGAAGGGTTGGATCATCTAATTCATGCTGCCAAAAGAGATATTCCAATTACGGTTTTGGTTCATGACAATCGGGTTTTTGCCTTAACCACTGGACAGTTTACTGCTACCTCCCCAGTTGGTTTTAAGGGAAAATCTACACCCTGGGGAAGTGAAGAAAAACCAATAAATCCGCTAAAATTAATGTTAGCTTCCGGGGCTGGTTTTATTGCCCGGGGATATGCTGGAAAGCCAGATCATCTTTCGGAGTTAGTTAAGAAAGCAATTGCCTATCCTGAATTTGCCTTTATTGATATTCTTCAGCCTTGTGTTGCTTTTTTTAACACTTATGATTTTTATAATCAAAAAACTTATATTTTAGAAAAAACGCCTCAGGGAGGAGAAATTCTTAAAAAAATTGAGGAATGGAACTATGAAGATGGTGAAGGGAAAATTCCTTTAGGGATTTTTTATGAAAGAAGGTAAGTTTCTCTGCGAAAATTGCCACCGCCAAGTTTTTTTGAAAGCTTTAGGAACCGCTTATCGCAATCATTGTCCCTTTTGCTTATGGTCAAAACACGCAGATAACCAGATTGCTGGAGACAGGAAATCCAGATGTGGGGGATTGATGGAGCCTTTGGGTTTGACTTTTAAACACGAAGGAATTGATAAATTTACCAATAAACCTCGTCAGGGCGAGATAATGCTTGTCCATCGCTGTTTGGTTTGCGGAAAAATCTCAATCAACAGAATCGCCGGTGACGATAAGCCAGAAACAATCTTAAAGGTCTTTAAAAAATCCCTAAAAATCTCTCCAATATTCGCTAAAGAATTAGAAAAAAGCGGGATTAGATTAGCAAAGAAACAAGATAAAGAAGAAATTATTAGTCAGCTTTTTGGGAAAATTTAGTCTTCCTCAAAAACTTGGGCTTCAAAAACATAAAGATTAACCGAGGGGTCTTTATAGCAGTCAGGAGGAAGGCCAGCTTTTTGCCAGCAAAGCTGTGATAAAAATTCTTCTTTTGTCCAGCCGGTTTCCGTGGCAACTTGGGGAAGAAAGGTGCCAGAACGAAGGCCTTTTTGGATAACCACCCCGTGTTTCCCTAATTGAATTTCTTGCCAATTTTGGATTTTTCTTTTAGGTGTCATCACCGAAATTTCAATTTTAATATCTTTTAGTTCCTCGGCAGTAACTGGGGGAAATCGGAAATCCTCGGTGGCAGCGGCGATTGCCATTTTCTGAATAACTTTATAAAGTGGTTCTTTTGGTTCAAATTCACCAATGCAACCGCGGAGTTGGCCATTTTTTCTTAAAGTTACAAAACAACCTAAAAATTGATTTAATTGGGGATTTTTGGTTGATAAATCGGGGATTTTTCCGCTTGTAAGATGTTCTTCCAGCGTTTTTCGGGCAATTTCCAAAGCCTCTTTTTGCGCCACTTCATCAAGTTTATTAGCAGCCGAAGGAAGGCTTTTGCTCCAACCCCCTATAGCAGCGTAGCCGACGACTTGTGATTTTTCTCCGGCGGTATCCCCAGAATTTTCGTATTTAATTTTTTGCCAGGAAACTCCAAGAATTTGGCCGACTTTAAGGGCAATTTTTACTGCCTCATGACCACAAATTGCTGTTTCTAAACCCGGAAAGCCAGCAGATTCTAATTGGGATACGGTTTGCTCAAATTTTTCTGGCTCTCCGCTTAAAATTGCCCCAATTGTTTGGTTATCAACTTTTTTGGCGACCTCATACGGCGGATAATGAGATAAATCGGTACTGACAACCAGAAGAGTTTCTTCATCAAAATTTTTGGCGATTTTCTGGGCTAAATTATTGATTAGTTCTTCGTTGGTTTGGCTCACCAAGATGGGGACAATTTTAAAATTCGGCAAAACTTTTTGTAAGAAAATTAACTCGATCTCTAAGGAGTGTTCTTCCTTATGAGGATTTTCATCGGCAATTATTTCCCTTTGATTAATTAAATTATTGGCTAAATCTTTGTCGATTTCAACCTTTCCTAAGGGTGTTTCCCAAGCTCCTTTTACAAAAACTGCAGCATGGTCAAACCAGGCGCGATGGCTGGCTCCTAAAATTATTAGCCGGCGATAATCTTGGCCTTCAATTTGCTTAAAGCCGGCGGCGGCGGTTGACCCGGAAAATTGAATCCCGGCATGGGGAACAATTAAAATTCTTAGTTTTCCTTCGCCAGAAATTTTTTCACTTTGATTAATTAAAGTGGTAATTTGGTTGCCTAACTCCTTTGAGTCGGCTGGATAAAAACTTCCCGCCACTGCTGGTTGACGAACGATTTTTGAAGTTTCTGGTTCCATCTTATCTTTCCTTTTTATTTTCATCACCAAAACCGGCAAAACTAAAGCCAAAACTAAAATTATTATAACGCCACTGGTAAAAATTTTCCCCATTCAAGAAAAATTATATAATAAAAGCGAATGAAAAATCTAAAAATTGCTATTGTTTACGACAAAATCAATACTTGGGGTGGGGCAGAGAGGGTGCTTTTGGCCCTTCATGAAATTTTTCCTCAAGCTCCTTTGTATACTTCAGTTTTTAACGAAAAAAAAGCCTCTTGGGCAAAGGTTTTTCCTCAAGTAATTCCTTCGTTTTTACAAAAATTTCCTTTAGCAAAAACTCAAAGTCATTGGTACACTCTTTTAATGCCCTTGGCTTTTGAGTCTTTCAATTTTGGCGACTATGAAGTTGTGATTTCCGTTACCAGCGGTGAGGCAAAAGGAATTATTACCAAGCCGCAAACTTTGCATCTTTGCTATTGCCTTACTCCTACTCGTTATCTTTGGGTTGAACCAGGATATGAGCTTTATCAGCATTTTGGGATGTTTAATAAACTAATTCATGCTCTTAAGCCGCCATTTTTGCGTTTTTTAAAAAAATGGGATGAAGTTGCCGCTCAAAGACCAGATGCCTATGCGACCACCTGTAAAACTATTGCCCGCCGGATTTTAAAATTTTATCGCCGTCAGGCAAAAATAATTACTCCTTTTGTAGATACTGATTTTTTTCAACCGGGAAAGCCCTCAAATTCTCAAAATTATTTTTTGGCGGTGGGCCGGCTGGTTCCCTATAAGCGGTTTGATATTGCCATTGAAGCTTGCCAAAAATTAGGTTTGCGGTTAAAAATCGTTGGTGATGGTCCTGATTTTAATCTTTTAGAAAAAAAAGTAAAGTCTCTGTTTAAAAACGGCTGGCCATTGGTGGAAATGTTGGGTTTGGTGGATGATAAAGAACTGCTTAAACTATATCAAAATTGCCAAGCTTTGCTAATGCCCCAAAAAGAAGACTTTGGTTTGGTAGCCTTGGAAGCTCAAGCCTGTGGGAAGCCGGTAATTGCTTTTCGGGCCGGTGGAGCAAGAGAAACTATTTTAGATGGTAAAACTGGCCTTTTTTTCTCTCAACAAACTCCTGAATCACTTGTTGGGGCATTAAAAAAATTTAGCCGTCTTCATTTTGACCCAAAAACAATTCGCGCCCACGCCAAAAAATATTCGTTGGAAAAATTTAAGAATCGATTTAAAAAGTGGGTGATTGAGGAATACGATAAATCTTCTATACGGAGGCGGGAGAGGTTAATCAGGCTTTAGAGATTTGATATCATTGGATTGATGGCGGGTTTTGGTTTTTTGGTTTATTTTTTTCTCCTAGGGCTGATTTCGATTTTGGGTCAGGCGGTGATTTTAAGGGAGATAACTTCTCTTTTTTATGGCAATGAGATTTTTTACGGATTGGGATTGGGAAGTTGGCTGTTGTTTGTTGGGTTGGGAAGTTTTTTGGGGACCAAAATTAAATTTTTAAAAAACAAAACTAAAATTTTGTGGTTGATTTTGGCGATAGATTTAGTTTTAATTCCCGTTTTGGTTATTTTTTTGCCCTGGTTAGTAAGGAGGTTTATCCCTTTTGGTGAGCTACCAAATTTTTATTTTGCTTTCTTGAGTTTGGGAATTGTCCTTTTTCCTTTATGTTTTAGCTTAGGAGCGCTTTTTGCTTTAGGAGCGATTAAAAAAGATGTCAATTTGGCATATTTTTGGGAAACAATTGGCTTTGCCGCCGGTGGTTTGCTTTTTAGTTTTTTTCTGGCGACAATAAATTTTCCTCCCGGAGTGATTAATTCTAAATATCAGCAAATTGTAATCACCGAAAAAGAAGGACAGAAAAATTATTTTTTAGATGGGCAATTAGCTTTTACAAATAAAGAGAGTTTTGAAAACAAGCAATTAGTAAGTTTAATCGCCCCCTTTTTAAGGAATCCCAAAAAAATTTTATTAGTAACTTCACCGGGGTTAGCCAACGAAATTCAAAAAATTTTTTTACCGGAGAAAATTTTCTTTTTGGAGATAGATCAAAAACTTTTGGAGGCAGAAAGGGAATTATTGACAGAAAAGATTAGCCCATTGGCTGTTGACTCTCGGAAATTTTTGACTGAAGATAATAATCAGTGGGATCTGATAGTCTTTTCTCCAGGTAATCCCCAAAGCCTTTTGGGAAATCGCTATTTTACTTTAGAATGTTTTGATCAGGTTAAAAAGCGTTTAAATGAGAAAGGGATTTTTGTTTTGATTTTTTATCTTCCTACTGATTATCAAAGTGAGGAAGCAGCTCGTTTTGGCGGCTCAGTTTATCAAACCTTAAAAAATGTTTTTCCCTTTTTGGAACTTCTAACTCCTGAAGACCAATTATTATTTTTAGCCAGCAAAAGTAAAATTGAAGTCAATCCAGCCAATATTGCTCCGCGTTTCTCTGATTATTTTTGGTATCAATTTAAAAACCCTCAGAGAGAAAAAATCACCCAAAGATTAAAAACTACCGCGGTAAAGATTAATAGCGATTTTTCGCCGGCGGCGTTTTTTTATTCCCAACTTTTTTGGCAAACAATTTTTAACTTTAGACTGCCAAAATTAATTTCCAAGATGGTTTTTATTTTTCCGTTTTTTCTAATTGGTGGATTGGGATTTTTACTATCTAAGACTAAAAGAAATCTTCGTTTAGGAGTTTTGGCTGCCAGTTCTAGTTTTATTCTTTTGAGTTTGGAGATTTTACTTGTTTTTCTTTTTCAAATAAAAATTGGTTATCTTTACAGCCAAATTTCTTTAATCTTTGCCTCGGTTTTGTTAGGAATCGGCATTGGCGTGATTAAAAAAATTAATACCAGGTTTTTAGGTTATTTGCCGATTTTAGGGGCTTTGTTTTTATTGGGGAGAAATCCGATCTTTTGGTTTTCGACCGCTTTTTTTCTGGGAGTTATTGGCGGGGGAATTTTTGCCACAATAAATAATATTTATTTTAAAAAGAATAAAAATCCCGGTTATATTTATGCTTTTGATTTGTTTGGCGGCGTTTTTGGTGCCTTTTTAACCAGCAGCTTGTTGCTGCCGGCATTTGGCCTGAAGGGATTACTGATATTTTTAGCGAGTGTAATTTTAATTAGTTTTTTGGGAATTACTTCCAAACTCCGGGAATAGTTTCCCGACAATTTGGGGCTTTGCCGCTGGAATCAATCAAATTTTCCTTGACAAAATAACCAAACCGTTTAATTACCGGCTGGTGATTTGTTGGACAATAAGTGGCACTTCCTTCTTCATCTTCAATATTTCCAGTGTAAACATATTTCATTCCTGCCTTCAGGCATGCCAAGCGGGCTTTTTTGATAGTTTCTTCAGGAGTTGGTGGGAGATTAGTAAGTTTGTATTTTGGCCAAAATCGGGAAAAATGAATGGGAACATCTTCTCCTACATTTTCTTTAAGCCATAGACACATTTGGCCTATTTCTTCTAAATTATCGGTATAGCCGGGAACAACCAGATGGACAATTTCTAACCAAGTTTTACTGTTATGGATAATCTTTAAAGTTTCCAAAACCGGTTCCAGTTTACCGCCAATGAGGTTGCCGTAAACTTCATTATTAAAAGCTTTAAAATCAATTTTGATGGCGTCCATATAAGGTAAAAGTTCTTTTAGCGGTTGGGGATTGATATAACCGGAAGAAACCATTACTGTCCGCAACCCTTTTTCTTTAGCTAATTTGGCAATATCTCTCATATATTCATACCACACAATCGGTTCGTTGTAGGTAAAAGCAATTACCTGGGCACCAGATTTTAGTGCCTCTTCCACTACTTGTTGGGGAGCCATTGGTGTTGATTGGACATCCTCAGGAAAACGCTGGGCGATATCCCAGTTTTGGCAGTATTTACAAGCTAAATTGCAACCAGCAGTAGCTAAAGAATAAGCTTTTGCCCCGGGTAAAAAATGATAAAATGGCTTTTTTTCGATTGGGTCAATAGCGGTTGTTACCGGTTTTCCGTAAACTAAACTATAAAGTTTACCACCGATGTTTTCTCTTACCTTACAAACTCCACGTTGACCGGGAGACACAACACAGCGGTTTGGGCAAAGTTGGCATTGAACCTTGTCATCTCCAAGCTGCTGATAAAAACTCGCCTCATGGAGATTTTGGGTTGTTCTTTGGCTTTGAGTTTTTGCTAAAATAAACAAAGAACCAATGATTCCCAAAACAATGATTCCTAAGCCAACAAAGCCTTTTTTCATTTGTTTAATTTTAGCATTTTTGTTGTTTGTTGCCCCAGTCCAAGCTTGGCTTGATTGTCCTTATGGAAGAAGAAATGATCCTTACCCCGGGCTGTGTGGTTTATATGTTGATACTAATAATAATCAGATTTGCGACCGAAGCGAAGCTACGCCAACTCAAGAAAAAACAGCTTTAGTCGCAACGAGAAATTCAAAACCCATTCTTCAAATTTTCACTTTTTTAATTTTGGCTCTATCCGCATATTTTCTCACCCGCAGATTTTTAAAAACTCGTCAGTTTCGCCTTCTGTGGAATTTGGTCCTTTTGGCAACTTTTTTGCCAGTTGGCGCAACCGGAATTTTGCTATTTTTGAATGTTAAAGTTCCTAATTTTCAATTTTGGCACAATCAGCTGGGAATAATTTTTGTTATTGTTGGTGTGCTTCATTTGCTTTTTCATTTAAATTATTTTAAGCAGGCTTTGGGCAGCAAAATAAAACCCAACTAAAAATCCACTTATTCTGGCTAAAATTTGTATCCAGGGAAATTTGGTAAATATACCAACCACAGCGGCGGGAATGATATAAGTGCTTGTTCCCAAAAAGAAAGCAAAAAAGTAAATTAAAGAAAGAGCAGTGTCTTTAAGATTAAAAACATAAGTTAAGGAAGCTAAAAAAGGCGGGCAAATATTTACTCCGGTAAGAAAACCAACTAAAATTGGCCACTTTAATTTATTAAATTGGCCAATTGGGCAGAATTTTTTGTCAATAGTCCCCAGAGAATAAAGAATCATTAAAACTCCCAACCAAAGATTTGCTAAAGAGGCAAATGAGTGAATTAAATTACTTTTAAGTTGTTGACCGAGCCAGCCAAAAACTAAACCGAAAAACAGATAACCAAGCAGTCTTCCCAATGAAAACTCCACTACCAACCAAAAACTTTTTTTGATACCTCTTTTTTCCGAGAGTAAGATTGGCAAAAATACTGGCAGGCAAAGACCCAAGCAATAAATTCCTACAGAAAGTCCTGCTAAATATCCAGAAATGATTTTTGAAAAAATGCTCATAATTTAAATAATTAAAGTAGTTAGTTTAATTAATTAAAGTATTAAAATTTAAATTTGGTTGGCGGTCTAATTTGTTGATATCTTTAACAAAATCTCCTCTTTTTGCTTGATACCAGGCGCAGACTCCAATCATACCAGCATTGTCAGTAAGGAGTTTTGGGGTATAGGGGATAAAAACTTTGAGGCCATGGCGGCGGCAAATTTTTCGGATTTCTTTTCTGATATTTAAATTATTAATCACTCCGCCACCTAAGACTACTTGGCGGGGTTGATAAATTTCAATTGCCATTTTTAGTTTAATTGCCAAAGCTAAAACAACAGTTTTTTCAAAAGAGGCAGCAAAATCACAGATAAATTGGCGGGTTTTCTTTTCGGAAGGGATTTTTTGTAAAAAATACAAACAGGCAGTTTTTAGACCGGAGAAGCTAAAGTTTAGATCTTTTGAACCAGCCATCGGGATTGGAAGGTGGTATTTAGGCTTACCTTCTTTTGCCAGTTGAGAAATAATCGGCCCGCCGGGATAGCCTAAGTCAAGCATTTTTGCCACCTTATCAAAAGCCTCACCAGCGGCATCGTCAACTGTTTCTCCCAAAAGCTTATATTTTCCAAACTCTTTCATCAAAACCAATTGGGTATGCCCGCCAGAAACCAGAAGCCCCAGAATTGGAAATTTTGGTTTAAATCCTCCTTTTCCTTTGGAATTTTTCGCAAAAGAAGATAAAAGATGAGCCTCCATGTGGTTAACAGCAATTACTGGCAATGCCCATTTTTTTGCCAATTCTTTCGTCTTGGCAATTCCTATTTCTAAGGCAGGAGCTAAACCAGGACCAACAGTTACCGCTAAGGCATCAAGCTCGTTAGGGTTCTTTCCTGCTCGTTTTAATGCCTCACTGATTACCGCTCCAATTAATTTTTGGTGCATTTGCCGAGCTATATTTGGAACAACACCCCCATATTTTTGGTGATATTTTATTTGCGAAGAAACAATATTGGACAAAATTCGCTCGTTTTTGGTGACTGCCGCCGAGGTTTCGTCACAAGAGGTATCAATTGCTAAAATCGTAAAATTTTTCTTCATTTTGTGATATTATATTGTATCAGTTATTCGGTTAGCGAGTTAACGAATTACGGATTGAAAAATGAACCAACAAAGCTGTGTATTCTGCAAAATTGTCAAAGGAGAAATTCCCGCTTATAAAATTTATGAGGATAAAGAATTTTTGGCTTTTTTGGATATTAATCCTTTTGTTGATGGTCATACTTTAGTAATTCCTAAAAAACACTATCAGTGGGTTTGGCAGGTGCCAAATATTGGTGAATATTTTTCGGTAGTCAAAAAAATTGCTTCACATTTTCAGAAAGTTTTCAACGATGAGTTTGTCGCCAGCGTTATTTGGGGAACCGATGTCCCTCACGCCCATATCCATCTTCTCCCAAAAGCTTATGATCTTAAATTATTTGCCTTAGGGCAGCGAAATAGACTTAACAAGGAAAAAGCAGTTCAGCTGGTGGCCAAACTTCAATTGAATAAATAATTCTTCTGTGGTAAAATTTTCTTCATGGCAAGCAATTTTAAAAACCAGGGGTGGCAGAGTGGACAATTGCACCAGTCTGTAAAACTGGGGCCGTAAGGCTTCGGAGGTTCGAATCCTCCCCCCTGGACCGAAATGCGAAATTTAAAATTAGAAGAGAAAATAAAATTAGTTTCTTGTTTTGCCGAAGAGATTTTAACGCCCCAGGATTTTTATACCCTTCTTTCCTCTAAACCTAAACCGCGTCATTATATTGGTTTTGAAATTTCCGGAAAGATTCATTTGGGTAATGGATTGGCGACAATGATGGTGGTGAAAGCCCTTCAAGCTATTGGGGTAGAATGTATCTTGTTTTTAGCCGATTGGCATACTTGGATAAATAATAAATTGGGAGGCGACAGAGAAGTTATTAAAAAAGTAGCGGTTGGCTATTTTAAAGAAGGATTAAAAGCATCTTTGAAGTGCGTTGGTGGAGATCCGGAAAAAGTAAAATTCATTTTGGGTTCCGATTTATATCATCACAACGATGAGTATTGGGCAACTTTTGTGAGGGTTTGTAAGGAACTTTCACTTTCCCGAGTGAAAAAATCACTCTCTATTGCCGGTCGCCAGGCAGGAGAAGGAGCAGAATTTGGACTTTTGCTTTATCCTCCCCTACAAGTGACAGACATTTTTGGTTTGAAAGTGGATATTGCCCATGGCGGAACAGACCAACGAAAAGCTCATGTTTTAGCTCGGGAGATTGGGGAAAAAGTTGCCGGGTATAAACCTATTGCCTTGCATAATCATCTTTTGCTTGGTTTGGGAAAGCCACCAGTTTGGCCGATAGAAAAAAGCAAACTTCGGGAGGTTTGGGTGGCAATGAAAATGTCAAAATCCAAGCCAGATACCTGTATTTTTATTCATGATTCTCCGGAAGAAATTCGCCGAAAAATAAACAGTGCTTTTTGTCCGCCAGCCGAAGTGGAGTTTAATCCGGTTTTAGACTGGACAAAGCATTTAATCTTTCCTTTGAAGGGGAGAATTTTAATTAAAAGAGAAAAAAAATATGGTGGCGATGTTGAGTATCAAAATTTTCAAAAATTAGAGGAGGACTACAAAACTGAAGCTTTGCACCCCCAAGACCTTAAAAATGCCGTTGCCGAAGCTTTAATTGAGACTTTGGATCCCGCCCGTGCCCATTTCTCTTCAGGTAAGCCAAAAGGAATGTTGGGGGAATTGGAAAAAATTTTAGCCTAAATTTTATACTTTATTCTTCTTTTTGTTTCCGATAAAGTTTCTATAGTTATCCAAACCAGACAAACATTTTTGTTTTTGGTTGTTTTTTCTAAAATTGGCCGGACTTTTTGAAGCCATTCAATGGCAATGACATTGCCGGGTTTAAGCATTTTTTCAAATCCGAGACTGACCAATTCTTCGGGACCCTGCATTCGCCAGGTATCGATATGATAAAATTGGCGGATTGCGGATTGCGGATTGCGGATTGGATATTCTTTAACTAAGATAAAAGTGGGAGAATTTATAGTTTTTTTGATTCCTAAAGCTTTGCCTAACCCCTTTGCAAATTGGGTTTTGCCAGCGCCGAGCTCGCCTTGAAGAGCAAAAATCAGACAGTGGGAATTGAGTAAATTTTGTAATCTTCCAAAAATCGTTTTGGCGATATTCCTGGTTTCTTTTTCAGAATTGGATACAAAATTTTGCCCAGGAATATCGGGAATAACAATTTCTCCCTGACGCAAAATTGCTGGTTCTTGAAGGGTAGTATCTACTACCGTTGAGGGGGGACGAATTGGAAGTTGACCAGCGTCTAAAACGAGGTCGACTAAACCCATGCGCTTTTTACTTGTGTATTTTAGAATATCTTTCAAAGAATATGGAGGTTTTTTGCCAGAGGGATTGGCGGAAGTAGAAGTAATTGGTCGGCCAAATTGGCGAATAATTTCTAAGATTAAAGGATAATTCGGGATTCTAATTCCTAAGGTTTTTTGAGGAGATTCAATACCAGGGGCAACCTTTCCTCTACCTTTAGAGATAACCGCTACCGGGCCAGGCAAAAAATTTTTATAGAGATTTTCCGCAATTTCGTTGATTTCTACATAATCTTGGGCCATTTTTTTGTCGGCAACAGCAATCAAAATTGGTTTTCCCTTTCTTTCTCCTTTAAAAGCAAGAACTTTTTCGACTGCTTTTGGGTTAGTAGCGTCGGCTCCTAATCCGTAGCAAGTTTCTGTTGGATAAATAATCAGCCCGCCGCTAGCTAACGCAGCAATAGTTTCTCTGATTATATTCTTTAGAGTTTCTTTTTTTAGCTTTAAAACCCTCATTAGTATATAATTATACTAAGAATTATCGAGGCACGCAGTGCCGCTGTATATAATTATACTTGATGTGGAAAGAAAGACTAAAAAGAATTTTAATTATTGCCGTGGTAGGGGGATTGACAGCCTGGGGTGCAACCGCTTTTGTTAAGTGGCGGGAGGCAAAAAAAGTTGCCGGAGAGTCCATTAAACTGCCTACCGAAGTGGTTACCGAGAAAATCGAAGAATTGGGAGAGCAGGTTTTGGGGAAAGCAGTCGATATTTTACCAGAAAGTGAGAAGATAAAAGAAAAAGAAAAAGTTGTTGAGAAAGAAGCAACTAAGACAGAAGTTCAAACGACCGAGACAACGAAAGTTTTAGAGACGCAAACAAAAGAAATCATTGAAATTCTAAAACAGCTACCCGAGGAGCAGCTTAAACAAATCAAAAAGCAAATTTTTAAGGATTTTTGTGAAGAAATAATGGGAGAGTAAAAATGGAAGAATTAAAGCAGCGAATTGAAAAAATTAAACAAAAGTTAAATTTAGATAAGCTTCGCCAGGAAGCAAGACAAATAGAAGTTCTTTCCGCTCAACCTGAATTTTGGCAGGATCAGCAAA
>JBNAVS010000009.1:0-13803 GCA_049700235.1 Microgenomates group bacterium | reverse complement strand
TCAAATCTCAAATGTCAAATTATGAGGTTATTGTTGTAGATAATGGATCAACCGATGATTCGCCACAGATGGTGGAAAAAGAATTTCCCAAGGCAATTCTTATAAAAAATAAAAAAAATCTTGGTTTTGGGGCAGGGAATAATCAAGGGATGAGGATTGCAAAAGGAGAGTATTTTTTGCTGTTAAATTCAGATACGATTGTTAGAAATCGGGCTTGGTTGAAAATGGCAGAATTTATGGATAAAAATCCTGACTTTGGGGTGGTTGGTTGCCGGCTTTTGAATCCCGATGGAAGTTGGCAGCCTTCTTGTGGATATTTTCCAAATCTCCCGGTAGCCTTTTTAATGCTTTTTGCTGAACATTGGTTAGGTAGTTTGGTTCGTTTTTCTCCTAAAAAAACTAAGGAGGTTGATTGGGTAATGGGAGCGGCAATGATGATAAGACCTAAAGTGATTGAGAAAGCAGGTTGGATGGATGAGGGAATTTTTATGTATATGGATGAGGTTGAATGGTGTTGGCGGATTAAAAAAGCGGGTTGGAGGGTAGTATTTTATCCGGGAGCGGAAATTATTCATTTTGGTGGAGGAAGTTCGCCAGAAGGAAGAAGATGGCCAATAGTTAATATTTATCGAGGGCTTTTGTATTTTTACGGAAAACACAAGCCTTCCTGGCAAAAAGAGATTTTAAAGTTTATGTTAAAATTAAAAGCGCAGGGCGTAATAATTTTAGGAAAATTGACTAAAAATAAATATTTAGGGGAAACTTATGCTGAAGCAATTAAAGTTACCAGAAATTAATATTTTATCCTTAATTATTATTGCTTTACTGATTTTTATCCCTCTTTATCCTAAATTTCCTTTATTTAATGTAAAAGGGACGTATGTAGCGATAAGGATTGAAGATTTTTTAGTTGCTTTTTCTTTTTTGATTTGGTTTTTGACAGAAGTAAGGTCCGGATTTTCTTCTTTTAAAAACAAAGTTAGTAGGTTGATTTTGCTTTATTGGTTGGTGGGGGGGCTTTCGTTAGGAAGTGCTTTATTAATTACCAAAAATATCACTCCCCATATTGCCTTTTTACATTTTTTGCGCCGCGTAGAGTATATGGGATTGTTCTTTGTTGCCTATTCGTCTTTAAAAGATTTAAGACAGGTGAAAAGTTATATTTTAACTTTATTCTTGGTAACGGTTGGGATAGGTATTTATGCGGTTGGGCAGAAATTTTTCGGCTGGCCAGTGGTTTCCACAATGAATAAAGAATTTTCTAAAGGGATGCTTTTACAGTTAACAGAATGGACGAGAGTTAATTCTACTTTTGCTGGCCATTATGATTTAGCCGCTTTTTTGGTAATGATTTTGGCTTTAGTTGCCGGCTTTCTGGCGGGGATTAAAAATAAGGGAGAAAAAATTTTTGCTTTGGGAGTTGGGATTTTTGCCTTTTACACCTTGCTTTTGACTGCTTCGCGGATTTCTTTTGCTGCCTATCTTTTGGGAGTGACTTTTGTTTTAATTTTTTTGAAAAAATATTTGTGGATTGGTCCATTTTTAGCTTTTAGTATTTTAGGAATGGTTTTTTCTTCAGATTTGGGGCAAAGATATGCCTTAACGTTTAATATAAATCTTTCAGCAATTTCTTCTCGTTTACCTCGTCAAGAAGCAAAAATAGCCTCTCTTTTTATAACGCCTACTCCTACTTCTTCTCCTACTCCGCCTGCGCCTGTTCTCCCAGAGAAGAAACCAAAGATGATTGGTCCAATTTCTAAGATTTCTCCCACTTCCACTCCTACCCCTACTCCTACGGTAGTTGAAGTTTGGCGGCCAACAACCGAGGTGGCAGTGGAGTATTCAAGCGGAATTAGGTTTAATGTTGAATGGCCGAGGGCGCTGCGGGCGCTGGCTAAAAATCCATTTTTAGGCACAGGTTATTCCTCAATTACTTTGGCTACTGATAATGATTACTTAAGAGCATTAGGAGAAACAGGAATTCTGGGCTTTTTATCTTTTGCCTTAATTTTTTTGGAGGCTGGGCATCAGATTATAAAAAGGTTTTTTCAAAAAATATCTAAATTTGAGAAGGGGATGATATTGGGAATCAGTGGAGTAGTTTTGGGAATTTTGATTAATGCTGTTTTTATTGATGTTTTTGAAGCTTCTAAAGTTGCTTTTGTCTTTTGGATGTTAATGGGTATTTTGGTTAAAACAGTTAATATCCAGCCTAAAAAACTTAATTTATGAAGCGAATTTTTGCCATTTTACTAATTTTATTTTTGGCTTTACTTCTAAGGCTTTATAAGATTGATATTCCCTTAGCTGATCATCATTCTTGGCGCCAAGCAGACACGGCAGCGGTGGCACGAAATTTTGTTAAAGAAGGCTTTGATTTTCTTCATCCCCGAATTGATAATATGGCTCCCTTAGCCAAGCCAGATTTACCAAACACCCAGCGTTTCTTTTTTGTTGAACCCCCAATTTACAATAGTATCGTTGCCGGAGTCTATTATGTTTTTGGGGTTCAAGAGCGATTAGCACGCTTGGTTTCGGTAATTTTCTTTTTAGGAGCAATTATTTTTCTTTACCTTTTAGTGAGTAGACTGGTTAATCAACAAGTTGGGTTGTTGTCGGCTTTTTTTATGGCGATTTTGCCTTACGGTATTTTTTACTCTCGAGTAATTATGCCCGAGCCAATGATGTTATTCGCCAGCTTGGGGATGCTTTATTTTTTTAGTGTTTGGCTGGAAAAACAAACTTGGAGATATTGGTTTTTGGCTCTTGTTTTTAGCGCTTGGGCTTTAAATTTAAAGACTTTTCCTCTGTTTTTAGCTTTACCAATGTTTTATCTGGTTTGGCGGAAATGGCACTTAAATTGGATAAAGCAGAAGAAGTTGTGGATTTTAGTTATTTTGGCTATTCTTCCTTTAGTTTTTTGGAGAATTTGGATTTCTCAATTTCCAGAGGGTATTCCGCCTTTCGATTGGCTTTTAAATCAAGGAGGGGTTCGCTTCCGACCTGCTTTTTTTCGCTGGATATTTGCCGAAAGGATTGCAAAGTTAATTTTAGGCTATTGGGGTTTGCCTCTTTTGGTTTTAGGTTTTATTTTTAAGCCCGGGAAAAGAGAAGGTTGGTTTTTTCACTGGTGGTTAGCTTCATTTTTAGCTTATGTGAGTGTTTTTGCCGCCGGCAATGTTACCCACGACTATTATCAGATTCCTTTTATCCCCATAGCCTGCGTTTTTCTTGCAAAAGGAGCGCACTTTTTATTAACCGCCTCAAGGCAGTTTTTCTCTCGTGTTGCCTGCTACGTGTTGCTTGTTACCTGTATATTGTTTATGCTTGGTTTTTCTTGGTACGATGTGCGGGGATTTTACAATATTCAAAGCGGGGTTGATCTTGCCGGTCAGGCGGTTGATAAGCTAACTCCTAAAGACGCTTTGGTTTTAACTGGCGACTCAAACGATGCTACTTTATTATACAATTCTAATCGTCATGGATGGACTGGTGGTTATGCTTCTTGGTTTCCTAATACGCCAGAAACGATTGAAAAAGTAAAAAGAATGGGCGCTAGCGTTTATGTAACAACAAGATTCGAAGAAAATTCCGAATTTGGCCAATACATGCTTACTAATTATAAAGTTATTCAAAGAACAGATCAATATATAATTTTTTCCTTATGAAAATTCTAATGTTAACTCCCTATTTGCCTTATCCTCCCACCTCAGGTGGGCAAGTTAGGTCGTACAATTTAATTAAGAATCTAGCCGGTAAGCATGAAATAACTCTTTTTTCCTTAATTAAAGATGAGCAAGAGAAAAAATATACCAAAGAATTAGAGAAATTTTGTACCAAAGTAAGGGTTTTTAGAAGACCGGCCAAGCCCTGGACCCTGAGAAATATTTTAAGAACCGGCTTTGGGCCCTATCCATTTTTGGTAATTAGGAATTTTTCCAATGAAGAAAAGGAGGCAGTAAAGAGAGAATTGGAAAACCAAGAATTTGATCTGATTCACGCTGAAAATTTTTATGTTATGCCTCACATTCCAAAAACTTCAATCCCAATTCTTTTAACAGAACAAACCATTTTATACCGTGTTTATCAACATTTTGTTGAATCCCTCCCCTGGTACCTTTTTTGGCTCAAGCCAATTCTGGCAATTGATGTTTGGAAATTGAAATATTGGGAGACATATTATTGGCGAACAGCAGATTTTTTGGTTGCAGTTTCCAAAGAAGACTCTCTTCATATTAAAAATTTGACCTCCGGAAAAAGAGTGGATATTATTCCTAATGGGGTAGATTTTAATTATTTCGCTCGTCGAAAATTCAAAAAAAATAAACGACCAACTGTTCTTTTTGGAGCAGCTGATTTTCACTGGATGCAAAATAAAGAAGGGGCAAAGATTTTGATTAACGACATTTGGCCAAAGATTAAAAAACGTGTTGCGAGCGCTAGGCTCTGGATTGTTGGGCAAATTGCCCCTCAAGCTCTTTCCTCATATCTTAATCAGAAAGATATTGTTATTCAAGAGATTTCCGATAGCCGAGAGGCTTATCAGCGATCTTGGGTTTTGGTGGCGCCAATGCGCAGTGGGGGAGGAAGTCGGACGAAGTTTTTTGAGGCGATGGCTTCAGGTTTGCCGATAGTTACTACTCCTGAGGGAATTGAGGGAATTGCCGCCAAAAATGAAAAAGAAGTGGTGACCGAAGATGATTTCGACCTTTTGGCAAACAAAGCGATAGAGCTTCTTTTAGATCCAAAAAGGGCAGAAAAAATTGGTTTGGGGGGAAAAAAATTGGTCAAAGAAAAATACGATTGGCGCAAAAGTGCAGAAAAATTAAATAAGCTTTATCAGGAGATAGGCAGTGAAAAAAATTGATTTATCAGTTATTATTCTAAATTACAACACTAAAGATTTGCTCAAGGATTGTCTCCGCTCAATTCGCAATTCGCAATTAGCAATTAGCAATTACGAAGTCATGGTTGTCGATAATGTCTCAACTGATGGTTCAGTGGAAATGGTTAAAAAAGAATTTCCTTGGGTGAAACTAATTGTCAGTAAGAAGAATTTAGGTTTTGCTGGCGGTAATAATTTGGGAGTTTGCCAGGCCAAGGGTCGATATATTTTATTTTTGAATCCGGACACAATTGTTATGCCAAATACTTTTAGGGAAATGATTAAATTTATGGATAGCCATCCGAATGTTGGCGCGGCTACTTGTAAGATTGAACTACCTACCGGAAAATTGGATGAGGCTTGCCATCGGGGATTTCCTACTCCCTGGAGTGCTTTTTGTCATTTTTCCGGTTTGGAAAAATTATTTCCCAAAAGCAAAATTTTTGCCGGTTATATTTTAGGATGGAAACCTTTAGGCAAAATTCACGAAATAGATTCAGGAACAGGGGCATTTCTTTTAGTTAGAAGAAAGGTTGGGGAAGCGCTTGGTTGGTGGGATGAAGATTATTTTTGGTATGGAGAGGATTTGGATTTTTGCTACCGGATTAAAAAGGCCGGATGGAAGATTTATTATGTACCGAAAGTAAAGATAATTCATTATAAAGGAGTTTCTTCGGGGATAAGAAAAGAAAGCCAGCAGATTGCTAAAGTAAAAAAAGAAACCAAAATAAGAACGATAAAAGCTTCAACTCAGGCAATGAGGATTTTTTATAAAAAGCATTATTTTAATAAATACCCTCGTTTTTTGACTTGGTTGGTTTTGAGAGGAATAGATGTTTTAGAGAAGATTAGACTTAAAAAACTTTCAATTTAATTTATTAAATTCTTTTGTTTAATTAATTAAACTATGAAAATAATCATCGATGCGAGAATGTATGGTTTAGAGAATGCCGGGATTGGTCGTTATGTGATGAATTTAATTAATCAGATTGAGAAATTGGATAAGAAAAATGATTATTTTATTTTATTAAGAAAAAAATATTTTAAAAATTTAAGGTTTAAAAGTTTAAGATTTAAAAAAGTTTTAGCCGATTATCCTCATTATTCTTTTAAAGAACAAATTTTTTTACCACTCCAATTAATTAAACTAAAACCAGATTTAGTTCATTTTCCCCATTTTAATGTTCCAATTTTTTGGTTTGGTAAATATGTAGTTACCATTCATGATTTAATTAAACATTATTCTCGGGGTGCAGAAACAACCACCCACTGGCCAATTTTTTACTGGTTTAAATATTTAAATTACCGGATTTTGGTTTGGTTGGCGGTGAAACGGGCGGCAAAAATTATTACTCCGAGTGAGTTTTGGAAGAAAGAATTGGTAAGGCAATACAAACTGCCGCCGGAAAAAATAGTAGTTACTTATGAAGGAGCGGACAAGAAATTTAAAATTTTAAATTTAAAATTTAAAATTGAAAAAGTATTAACCAAATACAAAATTAAAAAGCCTTTTGTAGTTTATACTGGGAGTCTTTATCCTCATAAAAATGTTGAGACTTTAATAAAAGCAATAAAAGAATTTAATAAATTAAAGCGGCTTTATTTAGTAATTGTTTGCGCGAGAAATATTTTTTACCAGAGGTTTTTAAAGAAGGTTGAGATTTTAGGAGCAAAAAATTATGTTAATTTTGTTGGTTTTGTTCCCGACAAGGAGTTGGTTTCTATTTATCAAGAGGCGGAGGCTTTTGTCTTTCCCTCGTTGATTGAGGGTTTTGGTTTGCCAGGATTGGAAGCAATGGCTTGCGGTTTGCCGGTTTTAGCTTCTGACATTCCGGTTTTTCGGGAAGTTTATCAGGATGCGGCAATTTATTTTAACCCTTTTTGTATTAATGATTTAATTCATCAAATCAAAGAAATAATGAAGAAAAAAAAGCTGCGAAGAAAATTAAAAACGAGGGGGTTTGCTTTAATCCGATACTATTCTTGGAAGAAAATGGCGAAAGAAACGGTTAAAGTATATAGAAATTTAGAAATTAAAGATTTGATTACTTGACAGAGAGGAGATTGTTGAGTTACTATCAAAAATGCCCAAATGGAAGATCTTAAAATAGTAATATTTTGCGGCGGTTATGGCACAAGAATGTGGCCAATGAGCCGCCAAAAGTTTCCTAAACAATTTCTGCCTTTAGTTGGTGATAAATCTTTCTTCCAACTAACAGTGAAAAGAGTAAGAATTGGTTTTCCCCTTGAAAGAATTTTCTTCTCTGTTCCTGCAGACCAAGCTCATTTTGTTTCCAAACAAATAAAGGGAGTAAAAAAAGAAAACATCATTGCCGAACCGGAAAGAAGAGATACGCTTGGGGCAGTGGCGTTGGCAACTGCCTTTATTGCCAAAAAATTCCCTCAGAGTCTAATGGCAGCAATTTGGGGAGGAGATCATTTGGTAAAAAATGAAAAAAGGTTTATTCGTTTGCTTAAACTTGCTTGCCAAGTTTGTTTGAGGAGAGATGTTTTAGTAAAGATTGATGTTAGGCCAGAATTTCCCGCCACTTCCTTAGGCTGGGTAAAAATAGGAAGGCCTTTGGAGAAAATTGGCGGTTATACTCTTTATGATTTTGAAAAATTTATTGAAAAACCAAATTTTAAAAAGGCCCAAGCGATGTTGAAAAAGGGCGGTTATTTAATTAATACTGGTTATTATGTTTGGAGGCCAGAGAAAGTGTTAGCCCTTTTACGAAAATATAACCCCTCTTGCTACTCTCGAATTATAAAAATTCAGGAAGCAATTGGAACCAAAGAAGAACAAAAAGTATTGAAGCGGGAATACTCGCAAATAGAAAAAACCTCGGTGGATTTTGGATTGTTTGAGAAATTACCGCCGGAGAGTTTTGGTGTTTTTTGTGCTGATCTTGGCTGGAGTGATATAGGAACCTGGGATCTTTTATATGAGAAATTGGCTCGGGGGCAAAGGGAAAATGTGACCAAAGGAGAAGTAATAAGTTTTGATTCGCAAGGAAATTTAGTTTATTTACCCAAGGGAAAGGTTGCCGGAATAATTGGGGTAGAAAACCTAATTATTGTTGATACTAAAGATGGATTACTAGTTTGTAAACGAGGGCGAGGGGGAGAGGTTAAAAAATTGGTTGAATATTTGAAAAAAGAAGGAAAAATAAGATATCTTTAAAATATGAGTTACGAAACTGCAAAAAGAATTTTAGATATTTTTATGGCAATAGTTTTATTGATCGTTTTTGCTCCTGTTTTTATTTTTGTTCCAATTTTAATTAAACTTGATTCCCCAGGTCCGGTTTTTGCTGATATTCCCAAAAGAGTGGGGAAAAACAAAAAACTTTTTCGAATGTATAAGTTTCGGACAATGATTGCCAATGCTCATCGGCTTTTGAAAACAGACCCCAAATTTCGCCATCTTTATGAAGAATACAAAAAACACAGCTATAAATTAAAAGAAGATCCTCGGGTAACTCGGGTGGGAAGATTCTTGCGCCGTTTTTCTTTAGACGAGCTCCCCCAGGTTTTTAATGTTTTGAAAGGAGAAATGAGCATTGTCGGCCCGAGGGCTTATTATCCGGATGAGTTGGAGGAGCAGCAAAAAGTTTACCCAGAAACAAAAAAATATGTGGCCGAACTTTTAAAAATCAAGCCAGGGATTACCGGTTATTGGCAAGTTCATGGCCGAAGTGAAATAAATTTTGATAAAAGGGTTAAAATGGATGCTTTTTATGCTAGGCAAAGGTCGATTTTGCAGGATATAATAATTATCCTTAAAACACCTTGGGTGATGATTTCCGGGAAAGGGGCGTTGTAAATGAGAGGTAATTTAGAAAATAAAATTGAACTCGAGCCAGTTAAAAAACCTCGCGCCTTCCCTAAAAAATTTTTTATTGGATTGGGGATGCTGCTTTTAGTAATTGCTTTTTTGGTAATTTTTGCTATTTTGCCTTTTTTGGAAATTAAATCCGAAATTCTTGATCTTAACAAGGAAGTAAAGGGAATTTCTGCTGGAATTCAAGCCCAAAATCTTGCTCAGGCTATCGAGAAATTGGGGACGACAAAAAGCAAACTTAATAATTTAGCCACAAGTTATAAAAAATTAGGTTGGGTTAGATTCATTCCTTTGGCGAGTGGTTTTTATAAAGATGGTGAAAGATTGATTAAAGCCGGGAATTATTTACTGGAAGCCGGAGAAATTGCTGTTGAAGAACTTAAGCCTTATGGTGATTTGTTGGGGCTGGAAAAGAAAGAGGAAGAGGTGGGGCCAAAAGAATTAACAGCAGAAAAAAGGTTAATGCTTGCCTTAGATACTTTAGACAAACTTGGACCAGGAATGGAGAAAATCGGGGAGAAACTTGAAAGGGCGCGGGAGGAAACAGACCAGATTAATCCGAACAGATATCCTGAAGTGCTTTTTGGAAAGAAAATAAGAGAAAAGGTGGTGACTTTGATAAAAATGATTGATAACACGGCGGAAATGGCAATGGAAATTAAGCCGATTGCACGTTGGTTAAAACCGCTTTTGGGATTTCCGGATGAAAAGAAATATTTGTTACTTTTTCAAAATGATGCCGAGCTCCGACCAACCGGAGGATTTTTAACTGCCTATGCAATTTTGTCCGTCCATAAGGGCAATTTTAAGCCCTTAGGTTCTTTTGATATTTATACCTTGGATGCTCGCTTTGGTAACCGTTTGCCACCGCCGGAGCCGATTAAAAAATATCATAAAAATGTTTATTATTGGCATTTGCGGGATATGAATTTGTCACCAGATTTCAGAGTTTTTATCGAAACTTTTTGGCCAAATTATAAAAAAGCTGGGGGAGTGGATGTTGATGGAATAATTGCCGTTGACACTAAGGTTTTGGTTGATTTGCTAAAAGCTTTAGGTCCGATTGGGGTGGCAGATTGGGGAAGATTTTCTGCTGAAAACGACCCCCGGTGTAACTGTCCTCAGGTTTTTTATGAATTAGAAAGACTTGCCGACCAGCCGGTGGGAACTTTAAAAACTGAAAGAAAAGCGATCTTGGGTCCATTAATGCATTCGATTTTGTTGAATGTGATGCAATCGCCACGGAAGAAATGGCCGGAGTTTTTCAATCTTGTTTTTAACAATATTCAAGAAAAACATATCCTTTTTTACTTTTTTGATGAAGAACTTGAGCGTGCGATTGAGGTTTTGAACGCTGGGGGGAGAATTAAAGACTATGATGGCGATTATTTACATATCAATGACTGCAATTTCGCCGGGGCAAAGTCAAATATGTTTATTAGGGTGAATGTCAATCAGGATATTAAGATAGAAGCGGGTGGGGAGATAGTTAAAACCGTGACGATCGATTACAAAAATCCCGAACCGCCTTCAAATTGTAATCTTGAGGCAGGAGAGCTTTGTTTGAACGGTCTTTATCGAAACTGGGTAAGACTTTATGTTCCTAAAGGAAGCGAGCTAATTGAGGTTTCCGGGTCAGAGGTGGAGGCGATTAGCTATGAAGATTTGGGAAAAACAGTATTTGAGGCGTTTTATGGGGATAAAGCTCCTTTACGGCCGCAGGGAAAAGCCCAGCTGGTTTTTAAATATAAATTGCCTTTTAAAATCGGGAGTGATTATCGAATTTTAATTCAGAAACAGCCTGGTACCTATGGTTATGAATATCAGATTCGGCTGGATGGGAGGCAGGAAAGATTTGAGCTTAAGACTGATCGCGAATTGAAACTTTCCTTATAAATGAGTGGCACTTATAAAACCGAAGGGATTATTCTTAAACGAAAAAACTTTGGTGAGGCGGATAAAATCCTTACGATTTATTCCAAGCATTACGGTAAAATTCGGGCAATTGCCAAGGGTGTCCGGAAATTGAAAAGTAGAAAAGCGGGGAGCCTGGAGCTTTTTAATCACTGCCGACTAGTTTTGGCTAAAGGAAGAAATCTGGATATTATTTCTGAGGTGGAGGTTATTAATACCTTCCGCTGGTGGCGGGAAAATTTAACCAAAGTTGGTGTTGCTTGGTATTTTTGCGAACTAGTTGATAAATTAACGCCTGATGAGCAGGCAAATAAAGCTGTTTTTGAGCTTTTAAAAAGCTTCTTGGAAAAAATAGATACTGATAGCCTTCCTAATCTTGTTAGGAGCTTTGAGGAGCATCTTTTGGATGAATTGGGTTTTGGAGTTCCTTCCCAGCTTAGAAATCGCCAGGGAAGCCTTAAGTCCTATATTGAAAGCATTACTGAAAAAGAAGTCCAAAGTCCTAAAATTCTTGCTAAAAAATAAAAAATCGTTTATATTATGCCTATGGCTGATTTGATGGAAAAAATCGTTAGTCTTTGCAAGCGGCGGGGATTTATTTATCCTTCATCGGAAATTTATGGGGGAATTGGTGGTTTTTGGGATTTTGGGCCGTTGGGGGTAGAGTTAAAAAATAATATTAAAAGTTGCTGGTGGAAGACAATCGTTCAGGACCAAAAAAACATCTGGGGTCTTGATTCGACGATTATCCATCATCCAAAAGTTTGGCAGGCTTCAGGGCATACCCTTTCCTTTACCGATCCTTTAAGGGAATGTAAGTCTTGCCACAAACGATTTAGGGCGGACAAACTCAAAGATAACCAGTGTCCAGAGTGTAAGGGGGAGTTAACCGAGGTTAAACAGTTTAATTTAATGTTTGAAACATATGTTGGACCGGCAAAGGAGACGGCAAATAAAGCCTATTTGCGGCCAGAAACCTGTCAGGGAATTTTTATAAATTTTGCCAATGTGGTGGACTGTGTTCATCCCGAGCTTCCTTTTGGGATTGCCCAAATCGGCAAGGGTTTTCGTAACGAAATTACCACCGGAGATTTTATCTTTCGTGATCGGGAATTTGAGATGATGGAGCTTGAATTTTTTGTCAGGCCAGGAGAGGATGAAAAATGGCATGAGTATTGGATAGAAGAAAGACTAAAGTGGCATCAGCGGGTGGGACTTAAGAATTCTCATCTCCGTCTTTTTGAACATCCGAAAAAAAGCCTAGCCCATTATTCAAAGCGAACAGTTGATATTGAATACAAATTTCCTTTTGGTTGGGCGGAATTAGAAGGTATTGCCAACCGGACTGACTTTGATCTTAAAAACCATTCTAAGTTTTCTGGCAGAGATTTGCGATTCCAAGATGAGAATGGTCAGAAGTTTTATCCTTTTGTGATTGAACCTTCGTTGGGGGTTGAGCGAATAGCATTAGCCTTATTATTAGAAGCCTATCATGAGGAAATGAGTAATAAAGATACTCGAGTAATTTTATCCCTCAATCCGAAAATTTCTCCTGTAAAGGTCGCTGTTTTTCCACTTTTAGCGAATAAGCCGGATTTGGTGAAAACAGCCCGAAAAATTTACGAAGATTTGCGAACTAAATTTATGGTTGCTTGGGATGACAGAGGTAACATTGGTAAGCGATATTTTTCCCAGGATGAAATCGGCACGCCCTGGTGCGTTACCGTTGATTTTCAAACTTTAAAAGATAAAACGGTAACGGTTCGCGACCGGGATACCACTAAACAAGTTAGGGTGGGGATTGACAAATTGGAAAATTATTTTCAAAATAAACTCCAGGCCTGCTTATGAAGAAAAATTTGGCGATTGCTCTTATTGTTTTAGTTTGTCTGCTTGTTGGAGGAATTTTGGCAGCGATTGTGTTGAAGGGCCAAAAATCCTCTTCGTCTACAAAACTTACTCCAACGCCTGCGCAGATAACCCAAGAATTATCTTCAGAAGAACTACCCGTCGTTCGTCTTATTCCCCGGGCTGATAAACGCGAGCTGACTTTGGAAATTAAAAATATTAAAAATGCCAATTCAATTGAATATGAATTAACCTATCTTTCCAAAGGGCTGTCTCGGGGTGTAGTTGGAACAATTAAGCTTAATGGGGAAACCTCAATTACCAGAAAAATCTTACTGGGAACTTGCTCGCGGAATGTTTGTAAATATGATGAAGGAGTTACCGATGGAAAGTTGACTTTGCGCCTGCGTGGGCCAGAAGGCGTGATTAAGGCAATTGCTGATTTTGACTTGAACTCCAAAAACTACCAACTTCAACTTAAAGGCTGGTTAACTAAGTAAGCCTCAAATTGCCTCTTGACAAACTCTCTCAAATTGTTTAAAAATGGATGTAATTGTATATGAATGGTGAAAGTTGGAGATTTTGATGTTCGTTGGTACCTATCAGCCAAACTTAATCGGCAAAGGAAGAATTGCCTTACCTAAAAAAATTCGCCACGAACTAGTGGGTGAGAGGTTAATCCTAACGATTGGTTTGGAAAAATGCATTTTTGGTTTTAGTGAGAAGGGTTGGGAGGAAATAATTAAGCCTGAACTCTCTCGACCATTGTTTTCCGATAAAGAAGGAAGAGATTTGCGGAGGAAGATGTGCTCAGAAGCGATGGTTATAAATTTAGATTCTCAGGGAAGATTTATTATCCCGGAAAGGATGATGGAGTATGCCGGAATTAAGGATGAATTAACGATTATTGGCGCTGGAGACCATTTTGAGATTTGGGATAGCGAAAAATGGGAGTCTTATCGTGCTAAAGCTTTTTCATAAGCCAGTACTTTTAAAAGAAGCAATTGAATTTTTAGATGTTAAGTCTGGGGAGAAATATATTGATGCCACTGTTGGTGGTGGCGGACATTCGGAGGCGATTTTGAAAGCTGGGGGAATTATTTTAGGTATAGATTGCGACCCGGAAGCAATTGAAGCCGCCAGGAGGCGTCTTTCTTCTGCCTGCCCTGGCGCTTCTTGGCGGCTCGCCCGGGGAAATTTTGCTAATTTGGAAGAAATTGCCGCTGGCAAGGGGTTTATTCCGGCAGCAGGGATTCTTTTTGATCTCGGTGTTTCTAGTTATCAGCTGGAAACGCCCCGAAGAGGATTTTCT